>JAJZTY010000057.1 GCA_021847325.1 Bacillota bacterium | reverse complement strand
TCTTAGTTTTACTTTTGAATCAAAACATACAATTTGTAGATTCAAATATTCTAATAATCATTGTTTTTTTCTTTATTCTTTATCTGTTTTTCGATGAAGTTAATGTTAAGAAAATTAAATCTGAACGGTTATTATATGAATATCAAGAACAAATGTTTCAAATAAACAAACAATCGAATTTACGTTATAAACAGCTTGAGACAATTGTTTCCAATATTAATTTCCCACTTGCTTTATTGGATAATAAAGGTATGTTTTTGTTATCTAATGATAGTTTTTTAAGAATGAATGATATTAGCTCTATTTCAATGTTGAAAGATGATAGCCCAATTAATACGGATGTAAGAGTTTTTATGCGTGAATCGTATTTAAAAGAAAGTAATCTTCAAAGAAGTGTAAGTATAAATGGTCAAGATTATAATGCTTTATCTATTACAATCTATGAGAATAATCGATTTGTTGGTACCTTATTTCTATTTCAAAATATAACAAGTATTTTGGAAAGAGAACGTATTCAGAAACGATTTATTGCGGATGCATCTCATGAATTAAAGACACCTGTTTCTGCAATAAAAGGAATGGTTGAAATATTGAATAGGCCTAATTTTAATGATTCTGAAACTTTAATTGATTTTCTAAAACAAATTGAGTTAGAGTCGAAAAGAATGGAAAGTATTATCAATGATATGTTAAATCTATCTAGATATTCTTCAAAGAATGTATTATTAGATTTAAGTGTTTTTAACTTATTTGAGTTAGTTAATGAAGTTTATCGTAGTTATAATACCTTACTTAAAGAGAAGAAACTTATTTTTATAAACGATGTTAATCCTAATTTAGTATTATATGCAGATAAAGATAAGTTTTACCATATTTTATCTAATCTAGTTAGTAACTCTATTAAATCTAGTGATAAAGGAACGATACGAGTTTACTCGAACACAAGTCCATATAAATTAGAGATTATGATTCAAGACGAAGGAGTTGGAATTAAACAAGATGAGATTCCATATATTTTTGATCGTTATTATCGTGTAGATGAATCAAGATCAAGACAAACAGGTGGAAGTGGATTAGGATTAGCTATTGTTAAAGCGTATGTCCAGGTTCACAAAGGCCAAGTCGAGGTAAGTAGTGAATTAAATAAAGGGTCAACTTTTACTGTAATTCTACCTATTTCAATTGTTAAGAATAATTAACGAAGCATTAACATTATATAAACTAAATGATTTCTTAAATTTCATATACTATGCTTAGGATTTATCCTAGGAGGAAATATGAAATTTTTTCGATTAATGGTAGTTGGATTAATTTTAAGTTTAGGATTAGTTGGATGTGCTACTACTGAAACTCCAATAGAAGAAGTAAAACTTGAAGGAACAATTTCGATCGATGGATCGTCAACAGTATTCCCTATATCTGAGTTAGTTGCAGAAGAATTTAATCTAGTCAATCCTGATGTTAGATTAACAGTAGGTTTCTCAGGAACTGGTGGTGGATTTACTAAATTTGCTGCTAATGAAATTGAAATTTCTGGTGCATCAAGACCAATTAAATCTGCTGAAGCAGATGCTGCAAAAGCAGCTGGTATTGATTTTGTTGAATTAATGGTTGCTTATGATGGTTTATCAGTTGTTGTATCAAAAGAAAATACTTGGGTTGATTACTTAACAATGGATGAACTTAAGATGATCTGGGGTGCTGAAGCTACAGCAACTAAGTGGAGTGATATTCGTGCTGGTTTTCCAGATACTGAAATTAAATTATATTCACCTGGTCATGATTCTGGAACATTTGATTATTTCACTGAAGCAGTAAATGGAAAATCTGGAGTTATTCGTCAAGATTCAGAAACTGTAAAAATATTCTTTAGTGAAGATGATAATGCTTTAGTAACTGGAGTTTCTGGTGATGCTGGTGGTATTGGTTACTTTGGATTTGCATACTTTGAAGAAAATGCAGACAAGTTAAAAGTTGTTCCAGTACAAAAAGATGCAGCTGCTGTAACACCTTCATTTGACACAATTATGGATAGTTCATACCCATTATCAAGACCTTTATTCATCTATGTAAATAAAGCTGAACTTGAAAGAGAAGAAGTGCTTGCGTTTGTAACATTCTATCTTGAAAATGCTGGTGAGTTGGCTTCTGAGGTAGGTTATGTTTCATTACCTGAAGAAATGTATACTGAAGCTCTTGCTAAATTACAGTAATTAATAGTTATTAGGTTGTTAAAAGACGCCGCTTTATATGGCGTCTTTAGCGTCGTTAAGGAGAATTTATGACGAAAAAAAAGTATTTATTTCAAGAAAAGTTAATTGAGGTTGTTCTAGTACTATTTGCATCAATATCAATATTAACAACCATTGGGATAGTGTTTAGTCTTTTATTTGAAACAATGATATTCTTCTCTGAAGTATCAATTTTCGAGTTCTTTACTTCAATTAGATGGGCACCTGTTTTTGATCCTCCATCATTTGGTGTATTACCTTTAATAACAGGTACGCTTTTAATTGCTATCTTATCTAGTTTAGTATCATTACCATTAGGTTTAGGTACTGCAATTTTTCTAAGTGAATTTGCTAGTTCGAAAGTAAGGAAAGTAATTAAACCAATTATCGAACTTCTAGCAGGCATACCTTCAATCGTGTATGGTTTCTTTGCACTAACCTTTATAACACCATTATTACGATCCTTTTTACCCAATACAGATATCTTTAATGCATTAAGTGCGAGTATTGCTGTTGGTATCATGACTTTACCTATGGTAGCGAGTTTAAGTGAAGATGCAATGATGTCTGTACCCAATTCTATTAGACAAGGTGCATATGCATTAGGTTCAACCAAGTTGGAAGTTGCAATACATGTCATAGTTCCTGCTGCTTTTTCAGGGATAGCTTCTTCATTCGTTTTAGCAATATCTCGAGCTATTGGAGAGACTATGATTGTTGCTATAGCTGCCGGACAAACGCCTTCTATGTCACTTAATCCATTAGGTAGTATTCAAACAATGACAGGGTTTATGGTAAATATGGCATTAGGAGATATACAACAAGGTTCTATAGAATTCAAAACTGTATTTGCAGTTGGTTCGGTTCTGTTTGTTATCACTCTAATTATGAATCTTTTTGCTAAATATGTTATAGCAAAAAATAGGGAGGTCTATTAATGTCTAATTTCAAGAGAAAATTAAAAAGACGCCATTTAATAAATAATTTGTTTATGGTTTTGTTAGTATTTGTAATATCTATTTCTTTCTTAGTATTAGGTACTCTCTTATTAGAAATATTTCTAAGAGGTTATAAAACTCTCACTTGGGATTTTATAACAAGTATGCCTTCGGGTAGAGCTAGTAGAGCAGGTATCTTACCAGCATTAATAGGTAGCTTTGGTGTTATTGCATTAACAGCATTAATCTCAATTCCAATTGGTGTAGGTACTGCAATCTATTTAACAGAATATGCAGATAAGAAATCAAAATTTGTTAAGCTTCTTCAATTGAATATTTCGAATTTAGCAGGTGTACCTGCAATCGTTTATGGAATTTTGGGATTAGCTGTTTTCTCACAACTTGTAGGATTAGGGCCAAGTTTAATTGTAGGAGCATTTACTCTAAGTTTATTGATCTTGCCTGTTATTATTGTTTCTGCAATAGAGGCGATTAAAGCAGTACCAAATTCAATTCGTGAAGGTTCTTATGCGCTTGGGGTTACAAGATGGAAAACAATTACAGGAGTAATACTTCCTATGGCTACACCAGGGATAATGACTGGTTCTATATTGGCATTATCTAGAGCAATGGGAGAAGCAGCTCCATTAATAATGGTAGGAGCTGTTGGATTCGTTACTTTCTTACCAAATAGTTTATTAGATCGTTATTCTGCATTACCACTTATAGTATTTAACTGGACGTCTCGACCACAAGCGGCATTTGCTGAAATTGCTGCGTCTGGGATTCTTGTTATGTTAATACTTTTAATAATAACAAATCTTACCGCGATTATAATTCGTAATAAAACACAAATACGTGTAGACTAGGAGAATATTATGACAGTTAAAGTTAAAGTAGAGAATTTGAATTTCTATTATGGTGATTTTCAAGCACTAAAAAATATCAATATAGAAATACATGAGAATAAGATTACTGCACTAATTGGGCCATCTGGATGTGGAAAATCAACATTTATTAAGACAATTGATAGAATGTATGATTTGATTGAAGATACAAGAGCAGATGGGCATATATTATTTGATGAAATGGATATTTTAAAAAGTGATGTCGATGTTGTTGAATTAAGAAAGAGAATTGGAATGGTTTTTCAAAAGCCAAATCCTTTTCCAAAATCGATATCAGAAAATGTACTTTATGCAGTGAAAAGACATGGAGATGTTAATAAAGTTGCATTCAATGAGATAGTTGAAAATTCTCTAAGAAAAGCTTCTCTTTGGGATGAAGTTAAGAGTAAATTACATCAATCTGCATTTTCACTTTCTGGTGGTCAACAACAAAGACTATGTATTGCAAGAACATTGGCCACTAAACCAGAAGTCATATTAATGGATGAGCCTACCTCAGCATTAGATCCAATTGCTACTTCTAAAATAGAAGAATTACTACAAGAATTAAAAAAAGAATATACTGTAATTATAGTAACTCATTCAATGCAACAAGCAGCTAGAATATCAGATTATACTGGATTCTTCTTGAATGGTGAATTAATTGAATTTGGGAATACAAAAGATATATTTACAAATCCAAAAGATAAGCGAACAGAAGATTATATAACAGGACGGTACGGATAAAATGGTGAAAATTACAACTGAATTGGAGATGTTTGAAGAATTAATTTTTCTAATGAGTGAAAAAGTTAGAAAAATGCATGTATGGTCTATGGAAGTAATCAAGACAGGGAATAAAGAAAAAGCTTTGTCAATTATTGAATTGGATGAGTATGTTAATAATGATGAAGAAATGATTAACAGACGAGCACTTGAGGTCCTAGCATTACTAGCACCATTAGCATCCGACTTACGAAAAGTAATTGTTGGAATAAAAATTGCTACTGATTTAGAGCGTATTGGTGACTATGCTAAAAGTGTCGCAAGATATGTTATAAAAAATGATAAGATTGACGAAGAGTATTTACCTTATGTTGAAACTATAAATAATAGTTTTATTAAATTTTATGACGCAACAATGGAAACCTATAAGTTAAAAGATGTTAAATCTGCATTAGAACTTTCAAAATTAGATGAAGAAATCGATATTACAATCGCAAAGTTATACAAACATATTGAAAAGAACAATTTAGAGCATAAAGAACTTGCTAATATTGTTCCATTTGTTAGTATGTTAAGAAACTTTGAAAGAGCAGGGGATCATACTAAGAATATTTTGGAACATTTAATATACGAAGTTACGAATCAAAGATATGATTTTGGATAAGAGCGAAAGCTCTTTTCTTTATCTAATATCATCATATTAAATGGGTCTATGATATAATAATGTCGTTATGAACTATGAATATATAAATCAAACAAACGAAAAATCTTGGAAGAACTATAAACCCTATATAAACCTTATAGTTTCTCGAATTAAATTAGTAATGAAATTAGAAAAACAATATGAATTTTCTATTATTTTGGTAGATTCAAATAAAATTCATGAAATAAATAGAGAATATCGAAATATTGATAAAGAGACAGATGTGATAAGTTTTGCGTCTTTAGATGATGAATTAGTGTTTGATTTGAATGAAGTTATTGAGTTAGGTGATATCTTTATTAATGTAGATGCGATTCGAAGCCAAGCTTCTGATTATGGCCATAGTTTAAAACGAGAGTTTTGTTTCTTGGTGACTCATGGTATTTTACATCTTTTAGGGTATGATCATATGAATAAAGAAGATGAGAAAAAAATGTTTGATTTACAAGAGGAAATTCTAAATGAAATTGCAAGAAGGTAATTCTATTCAAAAACTCATTTTTAAATTTAGAGTGGCATTCAATGGAATTATTGAAGGATTATCAACCGATTTTAGTATTCAGCTTCAATTTTTCTTTGCGATTTGCGCAATATTAGTTGCTTTTATTTTTAATTTTACGTATATTGAATGGTCTATTTGGTTAATCTGTATTTCTATGGTATTAACACTTGAGTATTTAAATAGTTCTTTTGAAAGTATGATGGATCGATTGGATCCAAGCTATCATATTTTAACAAAGAAGGCGAAGGATTTAGGAGCAGCTGCTGTCTTAATATCTGCGATATTTAGTTTAATTATTGGATTTATATTTATATGTCAACATATATAGGAGGAATTATGAAAAAAGAAGATGTATTAAAATTAGCATTTAAAGCAATGGGGAATGCATATGCACCTTATTCGAACTACCATGTAGGTTCATGTGTTGTAACAAAAGATGGTAATACATTCTTAGGGGCTAATATTGAAAACGCATCATTTGGGGCTACTAATTGTGGTGAAAGAAGTGCTATTTTTGCGGCTTATTCAAATGGGTATCGTAAAGAAGATATTGAGTCAATTGCTATTGTAACTGATGGTCATAGAATTGGTGCACCTTGTGGTATTTGTAGACAAGTATTATCAGAACTATTAGAAGATACAACACCTATTTATCTTTCAAATGGTATTGATACTGTTGAGAAGACTATAGATGATTTATTACCAATGCGTTTTACTCAAGAGGATGTTATATGAGTTTTAGAGCTGGTTTTATCGCTCTAATTGGACGACCTAATGCTGGTAAAAGTACTCTTTTAAATCATATTTTGAATCATAAGGTTGCGATTGTTTCGAATAAAGCACAAACAACAAGAAACATGATTCGTGGGATAAAAACTACGAATGAATATCAAATGGTTTTTATTGATACGCCAGGTATTCATAAACCACAACATGAGTTAGGCCGACAACTTAATAGACTAGCATTTTCGGCTCTTGAAGGTGTGGATGTCATATATTATTTATTGGATGCTACAAAACCTTTTGGAAAAGGGGATCAATTTGTTTTAGATTTATGTCTAAAACAAGAATTACCTATTTTATTAATTCTTAATAAAATAGATTTAATTACTAAGAAACAATTAATGGAGTTATTATTACAATATTCTTCTATGGATATTTTTAAGGAAGTTATTCCTGTAAGTGCAAAGAACAATGATAATATTGATCGTCTTTTAGAAGTTACAAAAGAATTTATTCCTGAACAAGAGGCATTTTTTAGTGATGACTCTATGGTAGATTTACCTGAGTATTTCTATATAACAGAAATAATTCGCGAACATGTATTACATCTTACTAATCAAGAGGTACCTCATTCAGTTGCGGTTACATTAGACAATTTTAAAGAAGATAAAAAAGCGATATTAATACAAGCAAGTATTATTGCGGACAGAGATTCACAGAAAGGTATCTTGATTGGTAAACAAGGTGCAATGTTAAAGGATATTGGTCAAAATGCACGTGTTGAATTAGAAAAACGATTTAATAAACCAGTTTATTTGGATTTAGTCGTTAAAGTGGATAAAAATTGGAGAAATGTTCAGAAACGCTTGAATGCGTATAATAATTGGGATTTAGATGAATGATTTAACTCAAGTAATTGTATTAAGCCAAATGGATTATAAAGAAAATGATGCCTTAATTAAGGTATTTTCTTATGATTATGGGTTAATGACATTTCTTGCGAAAGGTATTCGTAAAATTAACAGTAAAAATAGAAGTATTTGTATGCCATATACGATAAGTGAGTTTATGTTTAATTATCATGAATCAAGTCAAATACAATCTTTATTACAAGGACAAATTATTCAGACTCATCATAGAATTCATGAAGACTTATCGAAAAGTGGTACAGCTTCACTTTGTGTAGAGCTTGTTGAAAGTTTAATTCATGATGAGAATGATAAGAACGTGTTGATTGAGCATTTTGAGTTTACAAAATTCTTATTAAACCAAATAGAGAATAAATCTAAAATGAATGCGATATTGGCGTTTATGTTATCTTCCTATATGAATTATTATGGAATATCACCTCATGTTGATTCATGTGTTCTATGTGAATCTACTAAAGTGAATAGTATTTCTATAGAAGAAGGTGGATTAATCTGTAATGAATGTCAGATGGAGATTCATTCTCCTATATATTCAATTGAATTTTTAAAAGAATTTAGATTAAGTCAAAGAATAAACAAAGAAAATTTTGAGAATTATTTAAATTATAAAGATGTCAGTAATGAATTAATTCTTCTTTTAGTAAAATTCTTAGAATATCATACAGGAGTTACTCTAAAGTCTTGGGAATTTATTCGTAAATGGTCTATAATGATGTAGTTAATAGGAGATAAATATGGATATTAAATTTGAAACAATTGTAAATCATGCGAAGAACAGTGGTTTTGTATTCCAAGGTTCTGAAATCTATGGTGGTTTAGCAAATACCTGGGACTTTGGTCCGTTAGGTGTACTACTAAAAGAAAATATTAAAAATGCTTGGCGATTAAAGTTTATTCAAGAAAGCCCATATAATGTAGAAATTCAATCTGCAATTTTAATGAACCCAAAAGTTTGGCAAGCAAGTGGTCATTTAGCAACATTTTCAGATCCACTTATGGATTGTAAAAAGTGTAAAACACGTCATCGTGCAGATAAATTAATTGATGAAGTAGCAAAAGGCAGTGTTAATGCATCAACAATGAAGAATGAAGAAATGCAGAATTATATTAAAGAACATAATATTGCATGTCCAAATTGTGGTGCGCATGACTTTACAGATATTCGACAATTTAATTTAATGTTTAAAACATTTCAAGGTGTTGTAGAAGATTCAAAAAATACAATCTATTTACGTCCTGAAACAGCTCAAGGTATGTTTGTAAACTTTAAGAATGTACAAAGAACAAGTCGTAAAAAAGTTCCTTTTGGAATCGGACAAATAGGTAAATCGTTTAGAAATGAAATTACACCCGGTAACTTTATATTTAGAACACGTGAATTTGAACAAATGGAGATGGAATTCTTCTGTCAACCTGGTGAAGATTTAAAATGGTATGCATATTGGAAAGAATTTTGCATGAATTGGTTAACTAGTCTTAATGTTAAATCAGAGAATCTTCGCCTACGTGAACATGAATTAGAAGAACTATCACATTATTCTAAGGGTACAGCGGATGTTGAATATAAATTCCCATGGGGATTTGATGAAATCTGGGGTATCGCAGATCGTACAGATTTTGATTTAAAACAACATCAAATTCATTCTGGATCAAATATGGAATATTTAGATCCTACGACAAATGAAAAATATATACCGTATTGTGTTGAACCAGCAGTTGGAGTTGAAAGACTATTCTTAACTTTCTTGACGGATAGCTATGAAGAACAAGAATTAGAAAAAGATACACGTGTTGTTCTTCATTTACATCCATATTTAGCACCTTATAAAGCATGTATTATGCCATTAAGTAAACAATTATCTGAGAAAGCAGATGAAATATTTGCGGATTTATCGAAGTCATTTATGATTGAATATGATGAAGCAGGAAGCATTGGAAAACGTTACAGACGCCAAGATGCAATTGGTACACCATTCTGCATTACAGTTGATTTTGAAACAGCAAATGATAATAAAGTAACTGTTCGTCATCGTGACTCTATGGAACAAGAACGCGTATTAGTGTCGGAGTTAAAGGAATATATATCAAAACACCTAACATTTTAAGTATGAACGAATCTTTGATTCAGGATATAAGATCAAAAGCAGATATTGTTGAAGTGGTTCAACATTATTTGCCGCTTATTAAAAAGGGCAAAAATTATGTTGCAGTTTGTCCTTTTCATGATGACCATGATCCTTCAATGTCAATTTCTCAAGATAAACAAATTTTTAAGTGTTTTGTTTGTGGTGCAGGGGGAAATGTTTTTAATTTTGTTAAGGATTATGAAAAGATACAATTTAATGATGCTGTTATAAAAGTAGCCAACTATATTGGGTATACACTTGATGAAAAATACGTTATTAATCAAACTAAGATTGACCCAAAACAACAAGCTTTATTTAATGTATTGAATGAATATGTAAAATATACTCGATACATACTTAATACTGAAGATGCTATTGATGCTAAAAAGTACTTGATGAATAGAGGATTGGATGAGAATACCATTCAAAAGTTTGAAATTGGCTATAATTTAAATAATGATCAAAGTACAAAATTTTTATTGGCAAAAGGTTTTGATTTAGAATCGTGTGTTAAAACGAACATATCAAGAATCAATGAATTTGGTTCAAAAGATGTATTTAATCAAAGAATTGTATTTCCTATACACAATCCTCAAGGTCAAGTTGTTGCTTTTACTGCACGAACTATGAATCCTAATGAGTCAAGTAAGTATATTAATTCAACGGAGACTCCTCTCTATATAAAAGGGAATCTTCTCTATAATTACCATAGAGCAATTAAAAATATTAAACAAACAAAAGAAATTATTATTGTTGAAGGTGTAATGGATGTAATAGCACTTGATCGTGTTAACATTGAAAATGTTGTAGCAACACTAGGTACAGCTTGTACAAAGGAACAAATCACATTAATTCAAAACGCGAGTAATAATGTTGTTTTATGTTATGATTCTGATTCAGCTGGTCAAACCGCTACATTAAAGTTAGCTCGTTTATTACTGGCTCATAAGTTAAATGTTTCTATTGTTCAAAATAATACAGGTTTAGATTTAGATGAAATTATAGAACAAAAATCTAAAGATGCATTAATTAAAATAATGTCTCAAAGAACATCCTATTTAGATTTTTTCTTTAACTATAGTTTAACTCGATTAGATTTAGAGAATTACAACCAGAAAAAAGAGTTCGCAAAAATCGTATTAAGTGAGTTAGATAAACTTAAGGATAAGTTTGATCGAGAACTTATGTTAGATAAACTAAGTCAATCAACACAGTTTTCAAGAGATCAATTGTTATTATTACAAGATAAACCAACCCAAGTTATTC
>JAJZTY010000056.1 GCA_021847325.1 Bacillota bacterium | reverse complement strand
ATGGAGCGGATGATGGGATTTCTAGATATCCCCACGTAAAACTTCATAAAGCACTATATAACTGCATATAAGCTAACATAATTATACAAGATTGCACAAAAAATTAATATAGTTTTGATATTCCGTGACCCAGTTGTGACCCAGCAGATTTTCACATACAAATTTAGTGCTTTAATTATTTGATAAACTATAAAATTCTAAAACAATGTATATGACAAATTATCTTATTTCTAGACCAACAACAATTACTTCATCTTTAGTACTTATTAGAATATTTCTTATACTTGTATTTTGAGAGAACTTTTCAAGAACAGCTTTTTTCATAATGTCATCTTTAATATCTTCCCAATCTTTTCTTAAAGGTAGACTTTTATCTCGTCCCTTAATAGCAACATCCATTGGATTATTAAGAAGTCTGATAATCTCTTCATATTCAGTACCTTCAAATTTCTTCGCTTGAAAATAATGCTCTGATGTCATCCAATATTTCCCATCGAGTGTAGAACCATGTTTCGAGAAAGTAGAGAAGCATCCATACTCTTCATTTACCTTATAGAACTTTATAGCCATTAATTCCTCCTTTTTGTTAACTTCTAAATATCTTACTCAAATAATCCTCAATTTTGCCAAGTTCTAAAAAAAGTGGTTCTGGATAACTCGAATGATAACCCTCAACGTTCATAGATTCATAAATGAAAAATAACTTCCCTGCAGTTTCTATATATTTGCAACTAATTTATCCTAAATATTCTTAAATTCCCATTCGTTTTCGATAAGAATTTTGCTTATTTCTGGATCAAGATGGCCTGCATTTCATTTTTTTATCTCAATACTTCGACAAGGATGAGGAGGATCATTTGACAGAGTTCATGGCTTATTGTCGTGCAAAAAAGTATAGAAGCATTTTATGTACAAGAAGATTTTAAATTATTGAATAAATTCGACATTACTTGAATAATAAGAAGCTCTAATACTGAAGAAATGGATTTTCATGATTTTGGAACTTTTTACAGGTGCTCCTTGCCTTGCAGCTCACGCAATTTCTTGACAATTTATCTGCCTTATACAGCAATTTGCCTACAATTGAGAAACCTTCATTTTTCCTATGCCCCTCAATGGCTATAAGGATTACATCTATATTCTCTTTAGAAAAACCACATTTTTTTAGTATTCCCTCAGCCAGTGTGCTGCTTGCAATGGCATGATCAATCCCCTTTTCGTATTCCATCCATCTTCCAATGTCATGCAAAAGTCCCATGGCATATATGATCTCTTTTTCAATAGCGAGGCCATCCTCCAGATTCATGATATAGGCCACCCTAGCAACATCAAGAAAATGTTGTTCATTGTGAGAGCAATATATCCTGTCAATTTCAAACTCCTGGTTTTTATTCAAACAATTTATAAATTCAGGGTTGTTGAGGATAAGATTTATTTTTTCCATTTCACTAATTCCTTTTGCATATTTTTTCACCTTCAAGATTTCCGATGATGTCCTTTATCTTTCTACCGGAAATTTCAATATCCGGTGCTATTTCAAAGAGTGGTACCATTACAAATGCCCGAAGCAACATCCGTGGATGTGGGACTGTCAGGTTTTCTGTCTCGATTTTCTCATTTCCAAAAATTAGGATATCAATATCGATTATCCTGGGACCATTTATTACAATCTTGACCCTTTTCATTTTATTTTCTATGGTTTTTATGAACAGGAGAGTATCTTTCGCACAAAGTTCAGTTTCTCCCTCAATCACCATGTTTAAAAACCAGGGCTGGTACTTATATCCAACAGGCTCTGTTTCGTAATGCGATGATTTCTTAAGTATTTCAACTTTTTCGGAAAGAAGCAGGAGCGCTGTCTCAAGATTCGCTTCTTTATCGCCTAGATTGGTGCCAAGGCTCAAAAATATTTTATTCATTCTTTTCTTTGTACCTTTCTATCTCAACGCCAAAATAATCAAAGATTCCTTCGACTGGAGCCTCTGGCTTTTTTACTTTTAAAACGATTTTTTCAATAGCCGGAAAGGATGAAAATACCTCCTGACAGATAAATTCTGCAAGCCCTTCAAGAAGATTTAACCTCTGGTTTATGACTATATCTTTTATCATTTCATAAACGGCTCCATAGTTTACACTAAAATTCAGATTGTCTGTCTCTCCAGCTTTCTTCAACGGAAGGAAAAGAATTGCGTCAATAAAAAATTTCTGTCCAAGTTTTTTTTCTTCCTCTAAAACGCCATGGTATCCATAAAACACCATATTTTTCATAATGATTTTATCCATTAATAAATCCTCCTTATAATGGCGTCAGTAACTTTTGCTGCCCTTGAGTTTTGCATAACATCATGAACTCTGACAATATCTACCCCCTGGATGATTCCCAAAACTGTAGTTGCGATAGTACCTTCGACTCTATCCTTTGGGGGAAGATCAAGTATTTTTCCTATCATCGATTTTCTTGAAGCACCAAGTAAAAGAGGATACCCTAAATCTTTGATTTCTCGTAGTCGATTCATCAGAATTAAATTTTGTTCAGGTGTTTTACCAAATCCTATGCCAGGATCGAGAATTATTTTCTCGTCTTTTACCCCTGCTTCCTTTGCAATCCGAATTGATTCTAAAAGAAATCTTTTGATTTCTTCCACCATATCACCAGCGTAAACATTCCCCATCTGGTTATGCATTATAATAACAGGGGTTCCATATTTTGCTGCAATAACCGCCACATTGTTATCATGTTGAAGTCCCCAAATGTCATTTATTATGTGAACACCATTTTTAATCCCCTCTTCTGCAACTTCTGCTCTAATAGTATCCAAGGAGATTATCGCATCTGTTTCTTCTTTTATTCTTCTGATGACAGGAATAACTCTTCGCATTTCTTCTTCGGTGCTGATTCTAGTATGCCCGGGTCTCGACGATTCACCCCCGATATCTATTATGTCTGCACCCTCTCTCAGCATTTTCTTTGCATGTTCCAGTGCCTTATCAACATCGATGAAATCGCCTCCATCAGAAAATGAGTCTGGAGTGAGATTCAATATACCCATGATTAAAGTTCTTTCTCCAAATACAAGTTCATTTCCTAAAACGTCCATTTTTTTAGTTTTCAGGACAAACTTTTTCTCTTCATTATCCATTAGCATACTTATCTCCCATTATTGATTATAGACATGACTTCTGCCCTTGCCTTGAGATCTTTGGTAAAAACGCCTCTCACTACTGAGGTAATAGTCTTTGAACCAGGTTTCTTAACACCTCTCATTGTCATGCACATATGTTCGGCTTCAATTACAACAATCACTCCATATGGTTCAAGCTTCTCTAAAATTGAATCCGCAATGTTTGCTGTAAATCTTTCCTGAAGCTGGGGTCTTTTGGATATCGTTTCCACAACCCTGGCAAGTTTACTCAGTCCTGTAAGTTTACCATCTTTTGGCAAATACCCAACGTGCACATTTCCAAAAAAAGGTACCAGATGGTGCTCACACATGGAGTAGAATGGTATATCCTTTACCAGTACCAGCTCCTCATACTTTTCCTCTTGAAAATATATTTCAAGATGCTTCTTTGGATCTTCGTTTAAACCAGAGAATATTTCTTCATACATATTTGCAATTCTCTTAGGTGTATCTAAAAGTCCCTCCCTATCAGGATCTTCACCTATAGCAATAATTATTTCCCTGACAGCTTTCTCTATTTTTTCTTTATCCATCACTTGCCCTCCTATTAGTTTTTATGTTAAACCTTAGTTTTTTTAGAGTATTTCGGTTATTTATGTCGAAGTTTTGTAATTACTATTTCTATAACATTAATTTTTTATTTTTATAGGTGTTACTTGTTATATATGGACGGATATTAAGACAGGTTGAATAAAACTAATAACCCGTAGTATTCGTTCCAGTTCACCATGAATCCACATATTCATCCATTTGAATAGCGAAAATTACATGTATTCAGGATTCAAACTCTTGTAGCATCATTATCCCGGTTTTCTAACCTAGTATCTTAGTTTCTATCCTTTTTCTATAGGTTTTTAACTTCTATTCATGAGTTTGGATAACTAGGAAATGTTCGTGATGTACTCGCTATTTGTAAAAAACAATGATTTCGGTATCGAACCGTTTGGCTAAATCTCAAAATCATCTTATATTCTGAATAATTTAAAAAACGAATCCCAGTATCCTTATTAGCATTATTTAAATCAATTTATAGACTTTTTATAATGGCGACTTTTTATAATAGTAATCATAGTAATCTATTGAATATTTTTCAAGTATATTTGATAGGATAATAACAATTTATGAGCGTAAATTTCTATCTATTATCGATTTTTTCAGGATAAAGATCATGCAGACGTAATCGTTCTTTAGCAACATCTACCCATTGTGTATTCTTCTTTCCATAATTACAATATGGGTCAATTGATATCCCACCTCTTGGTGTAAATTTGCCCCAAACTTCAATGTATTTAGGATCCATCACATTTATGAGATCTTTCATTATCTTATTAATGCAATCCTCATGAAAGTCTCCATGATTTCGAAAACTAAAGAGATATAATTTAAGAGATTTACTTTCAACCATATTTACGTTTGGAACATATGAGATATAAAGTGTTGCAAAATCAGGTTGACCCGTAATTGGACATAAACTCGTAAATTCAGGACAGTTAAATTTTACAAAATAATCATTATCTTGGTGTTTATTCTCAAATGTTTCAAGAATGTCAGGATTATAATCACTTCTATATTCAACATTCTGACTTCCTAATAATGAAATACCTTTATGTTCGTGCTTATTTTTATTCATTGATATTACTCTTTTTTCCTAATTGAATTTTTTCTAAAAACATCACTAAAAATACACCAAATATACTCGGAATAATTTGGCCTATTCCAATACTTATAAGAAGCACTTGATATGGTACATTCAGTATGAAGTTTAGCCACAACGATACTAATAACGATGGAATTAATACAATCGGAATTGCTACAAGATAAATACTTAATTTTCTAAATTTGAAACATGCATAAGCCGTTAAAATACCTACGAAGAATCCTCCAAATATGTCGAGTAGTCCAAGACCTCCAAATAACAAATTACTTAATAGGTTTGCAATACCTAAAGGAATAATCAGGAATGGATAAACTGCCGCAATTGAGTATAGGCTAGTAGCAATTCTAATCTGAAATTGTCCAAAAGAAAAACTCTGACTAAAAAACATGACTGCTACATACAATGCGATGATCATACCTGAAATCGCAATTTTATGACTATTCTTTTTCTTCATTTTTTCATACCTTTCGATGTAATAATATATTCTGTACATATTCACCTACATAGAACACTTACAAAAAAAGGTGCATAGCACCATAATTAAAACAATATTGTTGGTCCTAGTTTTGTTTTATGACAGGATGGTTACGAACTGTCTATATTATTAGCGAATATATAATAGCATCATTTTAACGCAATATGAAGTTTTTTCTCATTCAACTTTCTTTGAACCAAATACTTCCCAAAAGACTAATTCCGCGTGAAATTTCAGTTTCGCTCAAATTTGCATAACCAATTAAAATATAACCATATTCAGCATTTAAATATTGATCAATGTAGTAACTTTTTAATCCATAAACTTCAATGCCATTTTTACGCGCTATATCAACCAACTCATTCTCTGTCATACCATTATTTACTTTTAATAAGATATGCAAACCTGCATCTGCTCCAAAAATCTCAATATCTTGATTTAATTCAAGAATACTTTGAATCAAAATATCATATTTTCTTCGATATATTGTGCGCATTTTATTAAGATGTCTTTCAAAGTATCCCTCTACAATAAATCGATTTAGCATCTTTTGATTAATTAAAGGTACTGAACAAAGCATAAATGATAGATTAATATAACAAGACTGTAATAGACTTTGGGGTAAAACCATGTAACTTATTCTAATAGATGGTGCCAATGATTTTGAGAACGAGCCTAAATAAATTACTTTCCCATTATTATCCAGTCCTTGCAGTGATGGAATAGGTTTACCACTATATTTAAACTCACTGTCATAATCATCTTCGATAATATAACGGTCATCAGAGTTGTTAGCCCAGTTTATTAATTGAATTCTTCGGCTAATTGGCATTATTGTTCCAGTTGGAAATTGATGAGATGGAGTTATACAAAGTACATTAATATCATTAATTTTTACGTCATTCAGTGATATCCCTTCTGAATCTACACTCAAAGGAATAATTTTACTGTTATTCATTTTTAGAACATGTCTCAACTTATCATAACCAGGATTTTCAAGACCATATACTACATTCTTTCCAAGTAGTTGTATGATGAATTGAATTAAGAATTCTGTACCCGAACTAATAATAATTTGAGTAGCCGAGCAATTCACTCCTCGAGATTGGTGCAAATAATACGCAATACTTTCTCTTAAATTTTCATCTCCTTGAAATCCGACAGCTTGAAGGAGAGTTTCATCTGATTCATTTATTGTTTCTTTAAATAATTTTCTCCATATCAAATAGGGAAAAGATGATTGATCAACACTATTAATTGAGAAATCGTATTTAACTGGTAATTCATTTATTTTAATCTTACTATCCGTGAATATTTTAGTTTCATATTTAATAATATCCTCTAATTGAGAAACGTAATAACCCTTTCTTTCAATTGAAATAATATAACCTTCCTCAAGTAATTGATTATAAGCGGTTTGAACAGTATTTTGACTGATACCAAGAAATTTCGACAGGTTTCTTTTTGAAGGAAGTTTCTGATTATTTGCAATAATACTTGCTCGTATATCATTTCTTATAAAAAGATAAAGTTGCTTATATAATGGCACACTATTCTTGGTGTCTAAAACATATAATAATTCATTCATTCAGTTCTCCTATCTGATACCATCAACATTTACCATTCTGATACTTTTGTAGATACCAATATCAGAATATAATAATTGGGTGATATGAAAATGTCAAATTAAGGAACTAATATGAACAAAAGATATGAATTAAATAAGAATCTTGCACAAATGCTTAAAGGTGGAGTCATTATGGATGTCACAACTCCAGAACAAGCTCGAATTGCGGAGGAAGCAGGAGCTTGTGCTGTGATGGCTCTTGAACGTATTCCTGCAGATATACGGGCAGCTGGAGGTGTTTCAAGAATGAGCGATCCTTTGATGATAAAAAGCATCCAAGATGCAGTTTCCATCCCAGTAATGGCAAAAGTACGTATAGGACATTTTGTCGAAGCACAAGTTTTACAAGAAATTGATATTGATTTTATTGACGAAAGTGAAGTTTTATCTCCGGCTGATGATACTTTCCACATCGACAAAACAAAATTTGATATACCCTTCGTTTGTGGTGCGAAAGATTTAGGAGAAGCATTACGAAGAATAGAAGAAGGTGCTTCCATGATTCGAACAAAAGGAGAACCTGGTACTGGAGATATAATTCAAGCCGTTCGCCATATGCGCAAAATTAATCAACAAATTAGACAAATACAAAACTTACGAGACGATGAATTATTCAATACTGCTAAAGTTTTAGAAGTTAATCTTGATTTGGTAAAATTCATTCATAAGCATGGTAAACTTCCGGTTGTTAATTTTGCGGCAGGTGGAATTGCGACACCCGCTGACGCAGCTTTAATGATGCAACTTGGAGCCGAAGGTGTCTTTGTCGGATCAGGAATTTTTAAATCAGGAAATCCTGCTAAGCGAGCTGCTGCGATTGTTAAAGCCGTCACCAATTATAATAATCCTAAACTTTTAGCTGATTTATCTGAGGATATTGGTGAAGCAATGATTGGAATTAATGAGCAGGAAATTGATTTATTAATGGCTCAACGAGGCATATAATGATCAAAACCATTGGTGTTTTAGCAGTTCAAGGCGGGTTTATTGAACATATTGCAATGTTGAATAAATTAGGGGCTCATTGCATTGAAATTAGAAACAAAACCGATTTAGTTACAAATAAATTTGACGGACTAGTTTTCCCAGGTGGAGAAAGCACGGTTATTGGAAAATTGCTCAAAGAACTCGATCTTTTCGATAAATTACACGAAATGATTCTGGAAGGTCTCCCAGTGTTTGGAACCTGTGCTGGAATGATATTGTTAGCTAAGAAAATCATCAATGATTCGCATATTTATTTTGGTGATATGAACATTCAAGTAAGACGTAATGCTTATGGCAAGCAAAGTGGAAGTTTCTTAACGCACGGAGATTTTAAAGGCATAGGCCAGATACCAATGACTTTTATTAGAGCGCCCTATATAGAAAATATTTTAGATTCTGTTGAAGTCTTAGCAGTAGTTGATCAACATATCGTTGCCGCTCGTCAAAACAATATGATTGTTACTTCATTTCATCCGGAACTAACTTACGATCTAAGAGTTCATGAATATTTTCTTATTATGATTGATCAACATATTATCAAATTGAAAAATTATACCACGTAAGATAATTGTAAAATTTCGTGAGTTTAGTCTTGTTTTCAATACTTACTACCTATCATTGAATAGTAAAAAGTCGATACATTTGCATTAGTTTAGTTAAAAAGGTCACATAAATAAAAGACACATTAGAAAGTTGATATCTAATGTGTTTTATAAATTATGACAAAGAAGCTCAACTTATCATATGTCGATCTTCTAAATATTAAACGTATGCGTTCTATTCAAATGAATGAAGTAGATTAACCATTTCAATAGCCGTAACTGCTGCATCATAGCCTTTATTACCAGCCTTAGTTCCTGATCTTTCAATCGCTTGCTCAATGGTATCAGTGGTTAATACACCAAAAATTACTGGCACACCAGAATCAAGTGATACGGTAGCAATTCCTTTGCTAACTTCAGAAGCAACATAGTCAAAGTGTGGTGTAGATCCTTTTATTACCGCTCCCAAACAGATGACTGCATCATACTTATTTAATGACACCATTTTTTTAGCAATTAACGGGATTTCAAAAGCACCTGGGACCCAAGCAATATCGATTGAATCCTCCTCAACACCATGACGTTTTAAACCATCAATTGCACCACCTAACAATTTACCACCAATAAATTCATTAAATCGCCCAATAACAATTCCTACTCGTAAATCTTTTGCAATTAATTTTCCTTCAAAATTCTTCATTTTTTTCTCCTTCGATGATTCCATCGTTAATTACTTTATATATTCTTGTTCATTTTTCTCAAAAACTAACATATGATCTAATTTAACTTGCTTGGTTTTTAGATAAAAAGCATTTCGTTCATTGTGATTTAATTGGATTGGGCTTCTCTCAACAATTTCAATACCATAACCACCAAGGCCAACAATTTTACGTGGATTATTGGTCATCAAGCGTACTTTCTTTACGCCTAAATCTGATAAAATTTGAGCACCAATTCCATAATCTCTTAAGTCTGCAGGAAATCCCAATGCTAAATTAGCCTCAACAGTATCCATTCCTTGATCTTGTAGAGCATAGGCTCGAATTTTGTTGATAAGACCGATTCCACGCCCCTCTTGACGCATATACAAAAGGATACCTTTACCTTCAGCTTCTATTCGTCTCATAGCGGCATCCAACTGCTCACCACAATCACATCTTAATGAACCAAATACATCGCCTGTTAAACATTCAGAATGAACACGAACCAGAATCGTTTCATCTTGTGTGACATCTCCTTTTACCAAAGCTACATGATGTTCACCATTAAGCGTATTTATATACCCTACCATCTTAAATTCACCGTGCTTAGTTGGAAGTATAGCTTCTGTTTCACGTCTGACATTTACCTCGTGTTTACGACGATAAGCAATTAAATCTTCTATCGTAATTATTTTTAAACCATGAAACTTTACAAATGAAAGAAGCTCTGGTACTCTTGCCATCGTTCCATCTTCATTCATAATTTCACAGATTACACCTGCTGGATACAAACCTGCCATTCGAGCTAAATCTACAGCAGCTTCTGTATGACCGGTGCGCTTAAGCACACCCCCTTCTTTAGCTTCTAAAGGAAATATATGACCAGGTCGTTTAAAATCTGTCGCTTGGGCTTTAGGATCTAAAACCTTTAAAATTGTTGATGCACGTTCAAATGCTGAAATACCTGTTGTTGTTTCCATAGCGTCGATGGATACCGTAAAAGCTGTTTGATGTTGATCGGTGTTGTGTGCAACCATCGCAGGTAACTCCAATGTGGATAAGCGTTCTTTCACTATCGGCATGCAAATCAAACCTCTAGCATACTTAGCCATGAAATTTATGGCTTCACCTGTAACTTTTTCAGCTGCCATCACAAGATCGCCTTCATTTTCCCGATTCTCATCATCAACAACAACAATGATTTTTCCGTCTTTAATATCTTCTAAAGCTTCTTCAATTGTATTAAATTGAGCCATTTCTCTCCTTCTTTTCTACATGAATCCATTTTCACGTAAGAAATTTTCATCTAATTTATTTGACGTTGAATCATCTACTCTTTGTAGAAGAAACTTTTCAATATACTTGCCCACCATATCGCATTCAAGATTCACTAAGTCACCAACACGTTTGCGATGCAAGCTTGTCATTGCATTTGTATGTGGAATTATGGACACCTTAAATGTTCGACTATCAACAGAAGCCACAGTTAGACTGACACCATCAATTGCGATGGATCCTTTATATATGATGTAGCGTAAGATTGTATTGGTGGTCATAATTGTTAGCCAAGTAGCATTTTCCTCATAATCGATTTGTGAAATCGTACCTAAACCATCAACATGTCCACTGACGATATGCCCACCTAAACGATCACCAAGACGTAAAGCTCGTTCCAAATTGACTTCGTGATCATTTTTAATATTGTTTAGATTGCTCTTGCGCATTGTTTCTGCCATAACATCAACCGTAAACCATGAACTTCCAAAATCGGTTACAGTTAAGCATGTTCCATTTGTATTAATACTATCTCCAATTTTCAGACCATCCAAAACTACTTTCGCTTGAATAGTGATACGCGCAGACTTTGCATTTTTTACAATAGATTTAATTGTACCAATTTCTTCAACCAATCCTGTGAACATTATT
>JAJZTY010000055.1 GCA_021847325.1 Bacillota bacterium | reverse complement strand
AAAACGTTATGGATTTATTTATGTCGATGCGGATAATTATGGTAATGGGTCATACAATCGTTATCCTAAGAAATCCTTTAATTGGTATAAAGAAGTGATTCAATCAAATGGAGAGAAACTATAACTAAAGTTTATCAAACAAGAAGATTGTGCTCGTTTTTAACACAATCTTTTTGTTTAGGCGCTTTAAATTATCGTGTGGGTGTGGGTACTCTATAAATTATCGTGTGGGTGATTTTAGGGGGGTATTCATTTATCGTGTGGGGACTCTATAAGATTGTGTGTGGGCAAATAAAAACTTCGTGTTACTTTAGAGTTAAGAGCTTAAAGCACACGAAGGAGGAAACATATGCTTCCACAAACAGATTTTATCACAGCCCTGTTTAATGTTCATCCAGATGAGATTGAATCCCTTGAAACATTTAAACAAGAGTCTACTTTTCACACTCATATTCGTCTCAAATTAAAGAAACTCACCTGTCCCTATTGTAGTGAATCAACCATTTCTCACGGTCAAAAAGAGAGAATTATCCATCACCCAAACCTCATTGACTTTGATGGCGTTATTCACTATTATGCTAGACGGTATATCTGTAAGGATTGTCAGAGAACTTTTTTCGAAACCAATCCTTTTTCTTTTTCTGGGTTTAATAATAGTTATGCCCTCATGGATCGAGTGATGAAACAGCTTGGAGATCTTGATTTAAGCTTTAAGCGAATCGCTGAAGATAACCATATTTCAATTACGACTGTACAATCTTACCTTGATAGTTATGTCTTTATCCCAATGCCTTCATTACCAGAAAATTTAGGCATTGATGAACTTCATTCAACGATGGCCTATTATGACTCAGCGTATCTTTGTATTCTCATAGACAACGAGAACAGATATCCGATTGATATCTTAAATTCTCGGTCTAAACACCATTTAAACAAGCATTTTAGTCAGTATTCCAAAGAACAGAGAGATAACGTTAAGTTCGTAACCATTGATATGTGGGAACCCTACA
Source organism: Bacillota bacterium (assembly GCA_021847325.1). GTDB lineage: Bacteria > Bacillota_I > Bacilli_A > Erysipelotrichales > Erysipelotrichaceae > UBA2212. The sequence goes on along the minus strand of JAJZTY010000055.1, from coordinate 10,241 downwards.
AAGATGTCGCACTGACTCAGTTCAAGAATTGTAAAGTAGCGGTCGATCCCTTTCATGTAGTGAAGAATCTTTCGTTCGCTTTCACTAAAATCAGAATTTCCATCATGAATCAGTGTGTCTATAACAGCGATGCTTATTATCTATTAAAACGATGGCACATTCTCTTAGATAAGAAAGACAAGGATTTAGATGATGAACCCTCTTATAATCAACACTTCCATCGCAAACTGACGAAGCGACAGTTATGCGAGATGATTTTCAGTATTTCCGATAAACTCCTTGATGCGTTTAACCTCAAAACAGCTTATCAATTCTTTAATGATAATGCGACCTATGAAAACGCTGGACCCTGGTTAGATCAACTCATTCATCGGTTTCAATTATCCGGTAACGTAGAGTATAACGAATTCACACGAATGCTTATTTACTGGCGAGAAGAAATTATAAATTCGTTTCAACGACCCCATAATGATCATAAACAATCGAACGCTTTAGCTGAAAATGTAAATAGTCAACTTAGAGCTTATCTTGCGTTGATTCGTGGTTCTCAAAACTTTACTCGGTTTAGAAAGCGTGTCCTTTATGCACTCAATCCAAAAATATTTTATGCGATTTCGGGACGTATCACTTCTGATAAACGCACTCAAAGTTCAAAGAAAAAAGAGAAGGACTTTTAAATTTCCTTCTCTTTACCCACACGATAATTTATAGTCCGTTTTCTTAAAACCACACATTATCTTATACAACTTTTGTTTGAATAATAGGAAGGATATTTAAGGTTGAGAATGTATATTGATTATTTCTGTCCGTAGTTAGCGAAACGAACAAGCATGCGATCCATTTCATCTCCTGGAAGAATGACAGGTGTACCTATTGCGCGTGCGCGAACATATAGCTCTGCACAAAACTCAAGTTGTTCAGCGATTGCGAAAGCAGTCTGAAGATTATGAGCTACACAATTCATTCCATGATTTGAAAGTAAGACAGCATTTTGGTCGCCCATTGTTTTAACTGCATTTTCAGCTAGTTCTGGCGTACCAAATGATGCATAAGGAGCACATTTAACGGATTTTCCTTTTGCGAAAGCAACTAAATAATCGATAGCAGGAAGCTCTTCATTTAAGCAAGAAACAGTAGTAGCGAACGTTGAATGAACATGAATCATTCCACCAACATCTTTTCGATGTTTGTATACAATCGCGTGCATTGCATGTTCAGAAGAAGGTGTTTTTGTGCCCTCAACAATCATGCCATCCAAATTCATAACAACAATATCTTCTATATTCGTTTGTTCATAAGGTATACCTGATGGTGAAATAGCCATTAATTCAGACTCGTGATCGTAAATACTGAGGTTTCCTCCAGTACCACGCGTTAATCCAGAAGCTAGCATTTTCTTGCCATACTCAACGATTAATTCTCTTTCTTTTTTCATTAACATAAAATAATTCTCCTTTTAATAAAATTTAACACAAATATAGACTGAAAGTTAAAACCAAAAAAAAAACGATCATTGTGCAAAGATTGTTAATTAAATATCAAAATGCGCAAAATAATTTGTGCAAAATTGATAGATTGATTGCACAAATTATTTACAAAATTTGGTTTTTGTAGCATTTTGAAACACACATATAATAAGAATTGTAAATAAGGGGACAAATAATGTTTAAACAGCTCTTTAATGAATCACTCGTATTTTTAAACTATGATGTTGAAAATGCAGAAGACTTTATTTATAAAATGAGTCTATATCTACAAGAAAAGGGGATGGTATTGCCTACTTATGTAGATGCAGTTCTAAATCGTGAAAAAGTATTCCCAACAGGCCTTCCAACAATTCCTTTTCCTGTCGCTATTCCCCATGGTGACCCCGAACATGTAATTAGACCTTGTATCGTGGTTGCAAAGCCGAGAGTTGCGATTGAGTTTGGAGAGATGGCAAGCATTAATGGAAAAGTCAAAGCACGATATATATTCATGTTAGTTATAAAAAAAGCAGAGGATCAAATTGTGCTACTACAAAGCATGATTGATATGTTTATGAATAAAGAAGCTATGTATCGTTTGGATGAAGCAAAAACAAAGAAGGAGATTATCGAAGTATTATCTAGTTATTTGTTAGAAAACAAAAAGAAAGGAGAGTCAGAATGAAAAGAGTTATTGTGGCATGTGGTTCAGGGGTAGCAACCTCACAAATGGTCGCATCAAAAGTTTCAAGGCTTCTAAGAGATAAGAAAGTTAATGCTGTGGTTGATGCGGTTGATATAAAGTCAATTGACACGCATATAAAACAATGTGACGTTTATATTGCAATCACTGCACCAACAAAAGAATATCCCGTACCTATATTAAATGGAATAGCATTTCTAACTGGTATTGGGATGGAAAAAGAACTGGATAAACTCATAAATTACTTAAAATAGTCGAATTCCTTGTTGCTTCTAAAATAAAAAAGTTCTTAAAAATGAAAGGGGTTTATATGGAACTATTACAGTCGATTGTTAATGCAGTCTTAGGGTTAGGTTCACAAATATTCTTACCAGTTGTTATGATTCTAGTTGGTTTGCTTGTTAAGATGAAGTTCAAGGATGCATTCTCTGCAGGTTTGACTTTAGGTGTAGCCTTTGTTGGTATGGGCGCTATTATTGGATTTATGTTTGGATTTATAAGTCCGGCAGCTGAAGCGTTAGTTAACAACACAGGCATTCAATTAAATGCTATTGATGTTGGTTGGTCGCCACTTGCTTCAATCGCATGGGCATGGCCTTATGCGTTTATTTTGTTCCCAATCCAAATCGTAGTAAATATGGCTATGATCGCATTGAATAAAACAAATACATTAAATGTTGATCTTTGGAATGTTTGGAATAAAATCTTAACAGCAGTTATGGTTGTTGCAGTTTCTGGAAGTGTTGTAGCAGCGATGGTTGTTGGTACGATTCAAGTTATATTTGAATTATGGAACGCTGATTTAACACAAAAACAAGTTCAAAAAACTACAGGTATTCCTGGTGTATCAGTTCCGCATTCAATGATGATGTTCGCTGTTGTTTTAAATCCATTTAACAAAATTCTAGAAAAGATTCCTGGTTTAAATGCAAATATTGATGCTCAAACATTAAAAGACAAAATCGGTATCTTTGCAGAAAATCATGTAATGGGATTCATTATTGGTACATTGATTGGTTTCGCAGCAGGGTATCAACCAGTTGCGGCAGTCAACCTAGGTATTTCCACAGGAACAGCGTTAACGTTATTCCCAATGGTCGCTAAATTATTTATGGTTGCGTTGTCTCCGATTTCTGATGCGGCTGGTGAATTTATGAAATCGAAATTCCCAGGTCGTGAATTCTATATTGGTTTAGATTGGCCTATTCTTGCTGGTTCACCTGAGCTTTGGGTAACAGCAGTTATTCTAGTTCCAGTTATGTTAGTCTTCGCATTAATTCTTCCTGGAAACAATGTATTACCAATGGGTGGTATCGTAAACATATGCTTAGTTGCTCCATTGTTAATTATTACAGGTGGAAACATTGTAAGAATGATTATCTTAGGTGTACTTTCTACTCCAGTATTCTTATATGTTGGAACATTATTAGCGCCTACTATCACTGAATTAGCACGTTCAACTGGAACTTATGATGTTCCTGCTGGTCAAATGATCTCTTGGGCAGGTATGGAAATGCCAGTGTTCCGTTATGTATTCTCTCAAGCCTCTGATGTGATTAATGGTAACTTTATTGGTTTAATCTTACTTGCAGTTTGGGGTGGTTTATGGTTCTTGTATGTTAAAGAATGGAAAGAAAGAAATAAAGCATTATAACATTTAAATCGAGCAGGTGATCTTCGTGGTCACCTGCATTCACAAGGAGAAATAATGATTTATACTGTCACACTTAATACAGCAATAGATCGTATCGTACAGATATCTGGGACACTTACTCGAAAACACAATAATAAAACAAAGTTTGTTAAGTTCGATATTGGAGGTAAAGCAACACATGTTTCTGTTGCGTTATCTGCAATGGGAATCCAGAATTGCGCCACAGGGATAATCGGTGGTAGTACTGGAAGAAGAATGGTAGAGATGATGACTCAAAAAGGTGTTAATTGTCGTTTCATTAATCAACGTGATGCAGAAACTCGAGAGTCAATTATTATAGTAGATGAATCAGGTTTAGGAAGTTACATGATAACACAAAAAGGATTTATGCTTTCTTACTCATCAATAAAGTTTCTTAAAGAATTCCTTAATGAGAATGTAAAACAAGATGATATTGTTGTATTTGCAGGAAGCCCTCCACATGATTTATCATCAGAAATTTATTATGATTGTTTAAAAGTTGTTAAAGACAAAAACGGAAAACTAATAATAGATGCTGCAGGCGAGTATTTACATAAAGCTATTGAACTGAAGCCATATTTGATTAAGCCTAATGAGTTTGAATTTCAAGAATTTACAAATCAGAAATTAGACAGTATTGATGAATATGTTCAAGCTTTAAAGAATCTCGAAATTGATATAGAAATTATTATTGTTTCCTTAGGTAAAAGAGGAGCATTAGCAAAATATAAAGATGAGATATATCAAGTAATACCACCGACTATTCGTGAGATTAATGAAACAGGGGCTGGTGATTTCTTTGTAGCAGGACTTGTTGCGAAAATATATGAAAACGCATCACCATCTGAAATGTTGAAGTTTGCTGCAGCTGTTGGGGCAAGCAAAGCAATGAATGATGAAAGTTCAAATTTTTCTTTAGAGACTGCGTATTGCTTGCTAAATGAATGTAAAATTGAAAGGAAATGTTGATATGTTATATAGATTAGAAAGACAAAAATTATGTGATTGGATGTTAGTTATGTATGATCGTTGGTTAACAAATGCAGCTGGTGGTAATGTTACTGTCAAAGTAAATGATGATCACTGGATTATGACGCCAACCCTTATGGCACAAGAGAAACTATGTCGCTTAGTACCTGAGAATATTTTGGTAGTGGATAAAGACCTTAATATTATTGAGGGAGATGGTAATTTAACGCGTGAAACAAATATGCATATGGCTATCTATGAAACGGACCCTAGAGTTAAAGCAATCATTCATGCTCATCCAAAGGAAATTATGCCATTTGCGACGATGGGAATAACAATGCCAATCATTAATGAGAATCTACGCAAAATGGGTGATTTACCTTGTTTAGAGTATGCTCCAGCTACAACTGTAATATTGGCTGAAAGAGTTAGAGATTTTGTCAAATCTAAAGTAGAGGCGAATACAGCTTTACCTTACGGCGCTATGCTACAAGAACATGGTATTATACTTGCTGAGACATCACTCGAAAAATGCTATGACATTTTAGAAAGACTTGAAGCAAATGCTTATACCTATATTCAAGCAAGAGTACTAGAAATGACAGGACATAAATGGAATGCTGTAACACGCAATCACATTTCGGACGAATAGTATGAAACCAATCGTGTTTTATAGTTTGACCATAATCGCAGTCGCTAATCTAGTTATTGGCTTCTACGCAGGCAATACTATTTTCTTACTTATTGCATTAGGAATAGGTCTATATTTAAAACCTTTTCTTAAAAGCATCCCGATTCCTAAAGCATACTTAAAATTTACGAATATCCCAGAAGGAACAACACTTGAAGATATAAAAGATGCCTATAAACGTGGAAACAAAAAATAAAAAGTGTATACGACTCTATATAACTCGTCATGGAAAAACTATCATGAATCAAATGTGTCTTTTTCAAGGGAGCACGGATTCACCATTGAATGAAATTGGATTAGCCGCAACGAAAGCGCTTAAAAAAAGACTTGAATCTATTTCTTTCGATGCAGTTTATGTAAGTCCATTAGGTAGAACAATAGAAACTTATAAACAAATTAAATCTCCATTAATGCCCGAAATGGAGATTAGGGAGAATTTGAAAGAACTTGATTTTGGGATTATGGAAAACACCTTAATTGATGAGGCATCCAAATTATGGCCTGAATCATTTGAGTCATTGTATAATAATCCCGAAAATCATGTTCCAGTTGAGGGTATGGAATCAATTAGTTCGTTTAGCGATCGAGTGAATAAAGAGTTATATTCAATATTAGATAGACATACAAAGGAACAAGTGTTAATCATAACGCATGGTGTTGTTATGCGTGCTATGATGTTACAATTCGAAAAAAGGAATCTTAGCGATTTTTGGGTGGATGATTATATACCATCAACAAGTTTAATCGTTGTTGATTTTGATGGTGAGGATTTTATAATAATTAAAAAATTTGATAACGAGCATACAGCACACATTACAGATGTATAGTGGAGATAAAATGTACGAAATCATTGAATTAGATACACGAACTCAGAATATTGTGAATCTTTTGGTTAATACTAAAGATTACATAAACATATCTCAGATGGTTATGTTTTTGAATGTTTCTAAACGATCAATTTACTATGATATTAAGAAAGTTAATGATTTGCTTAGAACACTAAAATGCGATGAAGTGTTACTCGAACGAGGAAAAGGTTTTTATCTCTCTGATGAACAAAAGAACGCATTAAAGAAACATCTTAATCGATTAAATTTAAGTACATATTATCAGTTTACTCCAAACGAAAGAATGAGTATTATTATTTGTGCGTTGATTGGGTTTGAGCGCATCTTAACAATCGAACAATTGATAGAGTTTTGTCATGTGTCGAGAAATACAATTATTTCAGATTTGAAAATATCAAAGAATGAACTAGAGAATTATGGTCTAGTTTTAAGTTCAATTCGATACTCAGGCTATATTGTTAAAGGTGAAATCCTTCAACAAAGAGCTGTCTTTTTTTATCATTTCAATCTAATTCAGAACTTATATCGAAAGAATTATCTAAATTTTATAAAGCCTGATTTAGTTAATCATTATTTTGATCGATTAAAAGTAATTGAGAATAAACTAGGAACACAATATGTTGAGGGTACTTTAGTTGGTCTTGCAGTACTTTTATCACTAAAAAACAATCTTCATTCTAATTTATCCTTTAAGCGTTATGATATAAACCTAATTATTAAATCAAAAGAATATTCAATAATCAAGAAGATGTTCCCAGAGCTTGAAAGATCAGAGATCATTTACATCAGCCTTCATTTATTAGGAAGTCGCGTTCAAATTGTTCCGGACTTCCCAATAGATAATAAAAATGATGAACTCTATCATTTAGCAAAGCTAATTGTGGAAGAGTTTCAGAGGATTGCGTGTATTGAATTTAGTGATCCCTCTAAAGTGCAAAAAGCGATTTTTATCCACTTAAAGACATCGGTTTATCGTTATAAATACGGAATTCAAATAGAGAATCCAATAACAAAGCAAATATCAAACAATTATCCAGAGTTGTTTGAAGTAAGTCGTCGAGTCTCTGTGCTCATTAGTCGATATTTAGGTGTGCCAATTCCAGAAAGTGAAATTGCATATTTAACGTTACACTTTGGTGGATATCTTGAAGCTGCAAAACGAACTGAGCATAAGATTAGAGCAATTCTTTATAGCCAAGATGGCATTTCAACTACTAAACTATTATGCAAAGAAATTGAGGAAATTGTACCTAATATTGAGATAAAAACAGTTTCTTCTATTGATGAAGTTCAAATGTATCAATATGATTATGATATTGTTATTAGTACATTAGATATAAAGGTAAGTTTACCTATGCTTAAGATTAGTCCCATACTTAGAGATGAAGATAGAACGATGTTAATATCTAATCTATCAAGTGATTTCTCTTTTAATTTGAATCAATCATTGTGGGATGGTTTGATAAAAGTCGTTAGTCAATATGTAAGTCCAAACGATATTCATCGCTTAAAAACAGATATCTTTAAATATATTAAAGAAAGAAATATTGAACAGAAAATCCCGAATGTTAGTATTAGACCTTCAATTACAGATATTTTGAACACGAAAAATGTACATATTTTTGAAAATAACATAACGTGGGAAGATAGTATTAGAATGAGTAGTATGTCATTGCTAAATGATAGTAAAATATCAAACTCATATGTTGAAACTATATTGGAAAATATCAAAGATAATGGACCATATATTTACTTTGAACCAGGCTTAGCAATAGCACATTCAAGACCTGAAGACGGAGTGTATCAGTTAGGATTATCAATGGGTATTTTCAAGAAAGGTGTTGCATTTAGTGATAATTTAGTTGCAAATATAGTCTTTGTTTTAGCGCCTATTGATCATGTGACACACTTAAGAGTACTAAATGAAATGATGGATATTTTCTCGACAGAGAAATACTTCGAAAAAATTGTCGATGCTAAAAATCCTAATGAGGTTATATCAACTCTAAATGAAGCACTAACAATAATTTAGAGTTACTCGATGTAAATGAAACAATAAATTTGTGGATATAACCGCAACTTACAGATCTACATCAATTTTGAATTTAAAGTAATCCGCAACGGTCCAAATATCAGAATATTCAACTAAATGTCCATTGGAATTAAAGGTTTTGGATATCGTATGTATGCCTGGGAATCCTTCTCCTTGATTTAAGTGTTGTGCAATTTCTTTAGAGACACTATCAATGGTAAATTCACGATATATTTTATACGTGTCTTTATAAGTTTCAAAGATATAAGGGTAGAAAAAGAATTCTTTAAGATCTAATTTATCCATGCCAGGCAAATATTTTAAGGATAGATATTCATCAAGAAAGGCGATAGGATGGCCATTTCCAGTATAAACTCTTTTGACTGATAAGACATGATCATCATCATCGAAACCAAGATTTAACTTATTTAAGACTTTACTAGTCTGAATATGTTGATCAATATGAACAATCTCTGGCTCTAAACCAATTGAACGAATACTCTGTACAATTGCTTGTAAAACATAGTTTTGAGTGGTTGGTAAAATATTCTTCTTTATCGAATAATTCGAGTTAATATGTTCAATTATATTGAGGTTAATCAATGATTTATATGCGTCTAATACATCAGATTCACTTACTTGAATAGAGCCAGCTAATTCATTAGGTTGAGGCAAATGATAGTCCTCTGGGAAGGATTTTGTCATAATGATTGAATAAATTGATAACTCTAACTGTTTACTAATTGATTGATTACGACGTTTATCCAATTGTATCCATTTTTCAATCATGATTGTACCTCAAACTCGTAGACATGTTTATTTGTCTTACCATTTATCACAACACTAGAATACAACTGAATTTTATCAGTTTCATCTTTATAACAAATCGTATAGTGAATCACTGAGGAACTTGGTTCAATACCTAATGACTTAGCATAGATATCTCTCACACGTTCACCACGATAAATAACTTCAGCTTTTTTAAGTTTTAACTGAAGTACTTTATCAATAGCCATAAAAGTATCTTCACTATGAAGGATTGTTTCTGATTGATAAAGATTCACATCATGTGGAATAAAATACTCAACCAACGCAAAAGGCATATGATCGAGTTGAATTAATTGAGTAATACGTAATGCCTCTTTACTAATCGGTTTTAAGACTTCTGGGAATTGAGCATAATCTGAATGAATTCGTTCAATTAGGAGATTTCTTTGACTATAGGTATAACCTAAATTCTCAATAAGATGCTTAATACGCACAATATCGTGGTCTTTGAAACTAAGAATAGGTCGCTTTGATACAAACGTACCTCTTCTCTTAATGCGAACAATGAGTCCTTCATTTGCGAGTGCCTCGTATGCCATTCTAACCGCAATACGACTGACATTATAAAACTCCGCAATTTCCTCCTCGAAAGGTAATGCCGCATTATTTTCTAATTCTCCACTTAAAATAGCGCTTCGAATGCTTTGATGTATTTGTTTATACAAAGGCATTCTTAATTCTTTATTTAAGTAAATATAGTTCATACTAAAATACTATCACTAATATGCAAAAAAATATAGGACTAATCATATTATCGACATTATGTATTAAATATTGTGCATTTTTCGATAATCTTCAAGACTCATTTTAGATGGATAAGATTTTAAAATTGATTCAAGTTTAATAGGATTACGCATAATTTCCTCAATCCCCGATAACAATACATAGGCAGGATAGACTAAAGCTTCCTCAGAATTAGCCATACAGAAATTCTTTCCATGGACTAAACCGACACAACCAGAGAATCCTAATTGAATGGTAGGTTTAAATAATGATAAATCACCCATATCACCTGCCGCAAACGATTTT
>JAJZTY010000054.1 GCA_021847325.1 Bacillota bacterium | reverse complement strand
AGAAGCTAAGACAAGTCCAAAAGGAAATCGTATCTATGTCTATTATCTTAGAATGATGCGTAGTAAGGATATTGCGAAAGATGTTCGTATTTATCACATGACGGATTTGTTGATGAGAAAAATACGTACTCTTTTTAATGATTATATTGAATCGGGTACAAGTCTTTATCGAGCAATTGATTTACGTGCTTTAGTCAATCGGTTTAGTTCTATTGTGTTAATGATTTTATTGTATGGATTTCTATTTGTACAACTTATGGATGGTTTGATTGATATTCCTTTATTTATTTTATTTGCTAATGCTTCTCTTGCCTTTAGTGATCAATTATTTGTACTAATGAATGAAATCATTACATACAATAAACATTATGCTTATATCAAGGATTACTTCGTCTTTAAAGATGAAATGGATGAAGCAAGACCAACAGGGACTATCATCTTAAATGAACCGATACATACGATAGAGTTGGATAATGTATCATTTGCATATCCACATGCTCAAAAAGAAGTATTATCTAACGTTAATGCAGAGTTTGACTTAAGGAAAAGTTATGCCTTAGTGGGTAAGAATGCGAGCGGTAAAACTACATTGATAAAACTGATTGCACGATTGTATGAACCAACAAAAGGTAGAATATTGGTTAATGGAATTGATATCAAAGAGTATGAAATTAACTCCTATTACAAGCAGTTGTCGATTACCTTCCAAGATTTCAAAGTGTTTAGTACAACGATCAAAGAAAACATTAGCTTCTTAGAACACAATGATGATCAATTCGATAAAGCCATTGAACAATCAGAGTTAAAGTTAGAATTACATAAGTTTGCGCAAGGTGTTGATACACCTCTATCAAAAGATGCAAAAAAGGGAAGTGTCAGTCTTTCGATGGGACAGGAACAGAAAATAGCTATCGCAAGAAGTGTGTTCAGAGATGGATCACTGATGATTTTGGATGAACCAACCGCATCACTTGATCCAATTGCGGAAGAAACGGTGTATCAACATTTTAAAGAGATAACACAAGATAAGTTAACTTTGTTCATTTCACATCGATTATCGAGCTGTCGATTTAGTGATCAAATCTTATTTCTTAAGGAAGGTCAGATTACTGAAAAGGGTTCTCACAATGAACTAATGTCACTTAAAGGTGATTATGAGAATATGTTTACTCTACAAGGAAGTCAGTATCAGGAATAGTAAAAGAGTACTTACGATGTACTCTTTATTTTATGATTGGCACTAACAACTCTACATAGGGTTTATCTTCATCGTAGTAATACTTCTCTATATCAAGATTACCTCTATGTTTATAGCCTGATTGATTTAACCAAGTTGAATAGATAGAATCCCATGTTTTTTGAACTTGTTCAATCACTTGTCCTTCAACACGAAATAAGGCATAATCACTTTCCTCTACTTTGATACAATCTTCTGTTAAGTGATTAATATCAGTTTCATAAGCTATCATATAATCGAATGTAATATTATCTGAGAATAGACAAATCCCAACTGGATTTGGATGACTATTTTCTTTACGCCATCGTGTCCAAAATAATGGGATATCTTTTAGATTTGATCCATCAGCTTTAACGGTTATTTTTTGACCTTTAAAATAAAGTTTTGGAAGATGTATTATTTTTGGGTTCAACCCCATTTCAAGTTCTTTACATCGTGCTAATAGTTCATCATGACTAAGCTTCTCACGTAAGCCATAGTATTCATTCTTCTTGCGTACATCGGATGGATTCGTTCCGTAAGTCTGTTTAAAGGATCGACTAAAGGATTCTCTTGTCTCGTATTGGTACTTTAGAGCGATATCAATAATCGAGTCTTGTGTAAATATCAAACTTTTTGAGGCTTCTGTTATTCGACGTTTTCGTATATAGTCTTTAAGGTTATCCTTAACGATACTTTTGAAGACACGATGAAAATGATAGAGTGAATAACCAGCTTCATACGCAATCTTTTTAAGTTCTATGTTCTCTGTTAGGTTATTTTCTATGGTTGTGATCGCTTTTATGATGGGTTCATAATTCTTCAAATGAATTCTCCTAAAATAATCCGTTTTTGACTTTGGATAAGTCTGTTGGTACTTTTATTCTATCATTGGATTCAATGTATTTCTTAAATGAATCAAAGTCTTGATCGATATGAATCATATGATTCGCAAGTTGATCCATTTTAAGAAAATCATCTTCTGTCCATACTTCTATTGGTAAACTCTTATAACCATCCCAGAAGTCCCATGGTTGCATTGGCATACCTACTAGTGAGTTCGCATCTAGGATAAGATTACATCTTAAATAATCATATCCCCACCATTTAAAGATACCGAAGATATCAGGATTATACGTATTGTTTCGACACAATAACCAAGCGTGTTCTCCAGTAATGAAATGCGGGAAAGAGATATCTAGAGGATTAAAATCAATCTCTAAGGCGGATTGTTGGTAAGAATCCAGTTGTGCATCAACCATCATCCATCGGTTCTCTTGACTATTCCATACTTCACAGACCCAATGATCAATATATTTTCCTTCTTCAAAATAATCCGCAAATCCGCATCGAGCTCTTGCGGGTATTCCAACTTCTCTGCAGAGCGAACTCATAAGGACTGAGAAATCTCTGCATATTCCAATGAGTTTCTTATTGTATGGAATCGGTTCTAAAAGAGTATGTATATCTTTCTGACTTAGTATTCTCAATTTATCTTCAATAGGTCGAACATATACTTCACTTATTTTTTGATCATTAAGTTCAACACCATATTGTTTAGCCCAATGTTGGTGAAGCAGGGTATTCTGTACGATTTTTACGATTCCTTCAATATCGGTTGGAATATCTTTGATCATCGATTTCATTTCAATGATTTGCGTCATTGTATCATGTGTAATAAAGTGTTCAGGTGTTTGCATAGTAATCTCCTATAGTTAATATTATAGTTTTTATTATTTATTTAGCGTGTTATTTTATGCGATTATGTATTTTAATTCTATTCAATTTACTTTATGATTATTAACAAGAGTTATCTTAAAAATATAATCGGGGAACAAAATGTCAAACTACGAAGAAGGAATGAAGTTATTAGAAGAGAAGTTTGGGAATGGGAAAGATAATGTCATAGCACTTGCGACAATATCTCATGAGTTAAGTGAATCAGGGTTACCAAAACCATGTGTACGAGATGTGGATGCCTATTATGAAGATGGATCATTTTATATCGTAACGTATGCATTATCTAAGAAAGTAAAACAAATAGAACTCAATCCAGAAGTTGCGATTTCAGTAAATTATGAAGATTTCTACGCGACGGGTACTGGATATAACTTAGGTTGGGTACTTGATCCAAAGAATGCAGAAATTAGAACAAAGTTACGTGAAGTATTTAAAGAATGGTATGATTTTGCGAATGATGAGAGTGATGTGAATTTCTGTTTTGTGCAGATCAAATTTAATAAAGGAACTTTAAGAATCAACCATGGAGAGAAGTTTTATAAGTTTGATTTTATTACGAAAGTAGCGAATCAATAAAATCTAAATCAATTATTGAATATAAACAGATCATAAAAATCTGTTTTATTTATAAAGTCTAATTCAAAAAAGTGTGCAAAATAATGCACAATATAATGTGTAATATTTTGACAATAGACTAATAATATGATAGCATCAACCTGTAAAAGAGGTGGAATATATGACATCAATACTAATAAAAAATAATGGTTTAGATAAGATTTCATCAACTGATGTTAGACGTAAATACACTGAAATGGCAAGAATAGTAAGATCCAATAATAAACCGGTTGAAATTACGGTGAATGGGAAGGCGGATTTAGTTATGATGAATCCTAAATTGTTTGAGAGTTTAATGGAGTTAATTGAAGATTATGAAGATGAAATTGCGATATTAAGGTTTAAATCAAATAATTCTAATAGTTTTATATCGAGCGACGAATTACTTAAAGATGTAGAAGTAGAAGATTTTAAAGATATGTCTATTGATGATTTGTTGTCTCAATAATATGCGTTACATAGACATTAGCAACCTCGTTCAAAAAGATTTTGATCAATTTGATGGCAGAGAGAAACAATGGATTAAAGCAGTAATTGATTATTTAAAAGATGAGAATAATTCGCTTGATTTAATAAAACAGAAATTTAAACCTCTAGGTGGCGAATTATCTGGATATTATAAGGCGAAACATAGAGGATTTGGTATAAGAATAATTTTTCAAATCCTAAATGAGAAAGAATTAAAAGTATATTTTGAACGTATTGAATTTGATACAGATATTACTGAAGTTATACAAGTAATTGCTGGTGGTAGACGTGAAAGAATTTATGACACGGTCGCTAAAAGAATTAAGAAATAGATTAATAAGGCAAGATCATAATCAATCTTGTCTTTTGTTTGAATTTAACTAATTCATGTCGTTTTTATGCGAATTTAGAATAAAATATAAGAAAAGGATTTTATGAACTATCAAGTCTTAATCAATAAAGCTGAAGATTATATAGAAAATAATCTTAGTAAGAGAATCAAGCTAGAAGATATTGCGGATGCGGTAGGGTTATCCCAATATCATTTTCATCGTATCTTTCATACACATTCAAAAGAGACGATCGCACAGTTTATTACTCGGATTAAAATGGAAAGATCAGGTATCTATCTTGTGGTGAATAAAGAGATTAGTATTACAGAGATAGCGTATCGATATGGATACTGTGATGCGAGTTCATATAATAAAGCATTTAAGAAACACTATGCTTGTAGCCCAAGTGAATATAGAAACCGCAAGAATATACAAGTAAATGAATAATGGAATGCATATACTCTAAATAGGAGGACTATTTATGGAAACGCCAAATATCACAATTGAAGAAATAGAAATGAAAGTGATTTATGTTCGATTTAGAGGTTCGTATGTTGCGTTCAGAAAGAATGCGACTAAACTTTTAAATCAGCTGATTGATTATGCGAAGAAATATGACTTAATCGTAGAAGATTGGACTAAAATACTAATCATGTATCACGATAATCCGTATATCACAAAAGATAATGATCTACGTACAAGTGTTGCGATGATGGTTCCACTTGACGCAAAGATTGATGAGACAGAAGATATTACATCAATGATGATTCAAGGTAAGTATATGGTGGGACACTTTCATATGTCCCCAAAAGAGTATGGAGAAGCTTGGAATATGATGTATCATGAGTACTTGTTTAAGGGAAATGAGAAACCACGAGATACATTCCCGTTTGAGATGTATATTACTGAACCACCTAGAAAGTTTAGTGATAAGAGTTATACGGATATATATATTCCAATTGAATGAAGTGAAATCCTCTAATCTGAAATTAGGGGATTTTTTATGTTTATCAATAAAAATCTACGAATAGTATAATTATAATTCTACAAATAGTATAAAATGTATCTTTAAATCGTTGAATTTTAGGGGTAAACTAAAAGTGTATTTACAAGGAGGATAATATGAGAGTCAATTTGGGTGAAAATATACGGAAGTTACGTAAACAAAAATCATTAACACAAGAGAATCTAGCTGAGGCTCTTGGAGTAACCGTTGGGGCGATTTCTAAATGGGAATTAGGCGCATCTACACCTGATATTCAATACATCGTTGAAATGGCAGACTTCTTTGAGACTTCTGTGGATGTGTTATTTGGATATCAACTTCAAAGTAATACGTTGAACACAACACTTGATGAACTGGACCAATGTCGACGATCTAAGGATTATGACCTTGGGTTGAAGGTTGTAGAAAAGGCATTGCAGAAATATCCTAATAACTTCTTGATTAGTTATAAATGTGGGAAATTATTATCGCTTCATGGAATTGAAAAGAAGAATGAAGGAAATATTGAGAAAGCGATTGATTTACTCAAACGTTCGATTGAACTTTTTACACAAAATACCGATGAAGAACTAAGTGAAATCGAAATCTATTCTGATATGGCAGAGTGTTATATGTCATTACATCGTTCGGAAGAAGCTCTAGAACTTCTTAAGAAACATAATCCAGGTGGATTGAATAATGCGACAATCGCAATGATCTATGCGGTCGATGTTAAGAAGCCAGAACTTGCGTTTCCATATCTCACTAAGTCCTTAGGTGAGTGCTTACAATCACTGATTCGAACAATTGTAGGATTCTCAAATGCCTATATTGAAAAGGGTCAATTCAACCAAGCGTATGAAGCACTAACTTGGTTAAATCAAATATTAGTTGGATTTAAAAGCAGTGAAAGAAGTGTAACCTACATAGATAAATTAGTCGCTATTTTCTCAGCAGGGAGTGCAATCTTAACTGTAAAACTTAATCGATTTGAAGATGCGAGAGAACACTTAAGACATGCGTATAAAGTAGCTCAATTATTTGATGCTCATCCAGATTATGGTATGCGTAACTTACGATTCTGTGAAACAGCTCCTACGACTGCGACAGCGTATGATGACTTAGGTGAAACGGCAATGGCTGGGATTGTTCAAACCCTTGAATCGAGTGAAGAACATAAAGAATTATTATTAAAAATATGGGAGGAAGTCCTTCGTGAAAACGGTCAATAAAAGAAAACAGTTTATTACACAATTCTTTGTCCAAAATAAAATACACTTTGGATTAGCGGTTCTTGCGACGATCGGTTTATCTTTGATTAACTTAGGGATATCTTGGTTACTCCAACAGGTGATTGATGTGATGACAGGAACAGGGAATACCTATGATTTATTGACGTTAACGTATATTTCTTTAGGGTTGATTGGTAGTATCTTAGTGATTGGTTGGGTTAACTTTCAATCGAAACCTAAGTTCAATGCGCAAGCGATGAGACAATATAAAGACTATGCATTTAGTTTATTGACTAAAAAAGGAATCAATGCGTTTAGCAGTGAAAATACATCGGTTTATCTTTCCGCGTTATCCAATGATACAACGAATATAGAAGCGAATTATTTAAACAATACCTTTACCCTTGTATCTCAGAGTTTATCGTTTGTAGGGGCGTTTATCATGATGATATGGTATAGTCCACTCTTAACCTTATCCACAATCCTATTGTCCTTACTTCCATTATTGGCGTCACTGTTAGCTGGTAATCGTTTGATGAGTGCAGAGAAGAAAGTATCGGATCGTAATGCGAGTTATGTGGCGACGCTTAAAGATTGTTTGAGTGGATTCTCAGTGGTAAAGAGTTTTAAAGCAGAGAAACAGATTATCAAAATGTTAGCGAATTCCAATCAATCAGCGGAAGGATCTAAACAAGCTCGTAATAAATTGAATTCGATTATTTCAATCGCAGCTGCGTCGGCTGGTGCTGCAGCACAACTCGGTGTGTTCTTAGTCGGGGCATACTTAGCGCTGACTGGAAATGGAATTACGGCTGGGGTCGTATTGGTGTTTGTGAACTTGATGAACTTTGTGATTCAACCAATTGCGGAAGTGCCTGGACTACTAGCAAATCGAAGAGCCGCATTAGGTTTAATTGATAAACTAGCAGATTCACTTTCAAGTAATGTTCGTGAAAGTGGACATTCCATTGAGAATAAACTTGAACATTCAATTCGATTAGAAAGTGTGTCCTTTAGTTATGATCAAGAAAAAGTTATCTTACAGGATATCAATTTGAAACTTGATAAAGGGAAGAGTTATGCGATTGTAGGTGGATCAGGAAGTGGTAAATCAACTCTATTAAATCTATTGATGGCTGCGAATAGTAATTATTCAGGACATATCTACTACGATGATGTCGAACTAAGAGATATAAGTAGTGAATCACTCTATGATTTAGTTTCAATCATCCAGCAGAATGTATTCGTATTTAACAGTACGATAGAAGATAATATCACGATGTTCAGTGAGTTTAAACGTGAAGAGATTGATCATGCGATTAAGTTATCAGGTTTATCAACCTTGATAGAACAGAAGGGTAAAGATTATCTCTGTGGGGAGAATGGTAGTGGATTATCGGGTGGTGAAAAACAAAGAATTTCGATTGCGCGTAGTTTACTTCGTCGTACACCTGTCTTGTTTGTGGATGAGGCTACTTCTTCTCTTGATGTTGAAACGGCATTTGGTGTAACCAACTCGATATTGGATTTAGAGGGTTTAACAAAGGTAATGGTAACTCATACCTTAGAAGAATCAATTCTACGTCGATGTGATGCGATTATTACACTCAAATCAGGAACGATTAAAGAAATGGGTTCATTTGATGAACTTATGAATGATAAAGGTTATTTCTATTCACTATTTACTGTTTCTCAATAATGGCTTCACAATGTGAAGCTTTTTATATGGGCATATTCATTGAATCAAAATCATACAAACCTATAATAGATAAAGAAAAGAAGTGAGGCTAATATGAATCAAGATTTTAAAACGATTGTGCTCAATCGACGTTCAATTCGAGAGTACGATCCAACCGTAAAAATAACAAAACAAGAAATGACACAAATCCTAGAGGATGCGACACGTGCGCCATCATCGGTGAATCTACAACCATGGCGGTTTGTGATTGTCGAATCAGACGAAGGTAAAGAAAAATTAAGACCTTTTATGCGCTTTAATAAGAAACAGAATGATACATCTAGTGCGATGATCTTATTGTTTGGAGATATGGAGTGTTATCGATTAACAGAAGATATCTATGATCAAGCCGTTAGAGATGCGCATATGCCAAAGGATGTAAGAGACAAACAAGTTAGTAATATCGTTCCTCTGTATTCATCTTTTTCTAGAGAGAAGATGGATGATGTCGTACGATTGGATTGTGGATTAGTGGGCATGCAGCTGATGTTAGTGGCTCGATCTTATGGTTATGATACGAATCCTATTGGAGGATTTATTGAAGAAGGATTAGCTGAAAGTGTCGGTCTTGATCCAAATCGTTATGTTCCTATGATGGTCATTGCGATCGGTAAGGCGATGGAAACAGGTTATCATTCACTTAGATTACCCGTAGAAACTATTACAACATGGAAGTAAGATATCAATTGATATCTTTTTTTAATGTTTGAAACTTATGTGAACATTCATAGAATCACTTTAAACTTCTCTTTATTCGTGTAAAATGAAAGTGTATCACTATGAACATCCAATACAATTGCTTTCCTAATGGAAATAAAATAGCACTCACATTAAGCTTCGATGATGGAAGAATTCATGATCGACGCTTAATCTCCATCCTAAACCAATATGGACTTAAAGGAACATTCCACCTCAACAGTGGATTTTTTGGTTTAGACTCGTATATCAATAAGAGTGAAATAAAGGAATTATATCAAGGACATGAAGTATCAGCTCATTCATTAACACATCCTCATTTAACGCAAATTCCTAACAATGAAATCATTCATCAATTATTAGAGGATAAACGTAATTTAGAGGCTTTAGTTGGGTATCCTGTTCGAGGAATGTCTTATCCCTTTGGTGACTATAATTCAAATGTGATCGAGCATGCGAAAATGGTTGGGCTTGAATACAGTCGTACAGTAAAATCGACTATGAATTTCAAACTACCCGATGATTTTATGGAATGGCATCCCACTGTTCATATTAAATCAGAGCTATCTGAACTCTGGAATCGATGTTTGGATAATCGATTGAATGAAATGAGATGTTTCTATGTTTGGAGTCATAGTTATGAATTTGAAGACAATCAAACATGGGATATGATAGAAGATTTCTGTCGTATGGTGAGTCAAAGTAAAGAAGTTTGGTTTGCGACTAACAGTGAAATCAAAGCCTATATGGATGCCTTAAAACGACTTATTATAAGTGCTGATTCAGATATGATTATGAATCCGAACTCAATGGATGTATGGGTGAGTATCAATCATCAAAGTGTATGCATAAAATCAGGTGAGACATATCACACTAAGAGGTAAATAAGCATGGATAAAGTAGAGCAGAGTATTGTATTCCTATTAACGCCTAAATCAAAAATAGTCACATTAAATGAAGAGTATACCATTCGTCAATGTTTAGAGAAAATGAAACACTATGGATATAGCGCAATGCCTGTACTCAATCAAAAAGGTGAGTATGTGGCGACAGTCAGTGAAGGTGACTTTCTCTGGCATCTTCTTCAAAAAGGGGAGTATAACATTGAAACTCAAGAAGATTACACCTTAAAAGATATTGTTCGTATCACTTGGAATAAACCCATTCATATTTACGCTAAGTTAGAAGAAGTTTTGACTCAAGTTATGGATCAGAACTTTGTGCCTGTGGTGGATGATCGAGATATGTTTATGGGGATTATTACACGTAAGTCAGTCATGCAATATTATTCAAAGAAGTATTTAGAGAGTCCTACAGCCTAGGACTTTTATTTAATCTGCTTAAATAGATTGACGTCCTAAATAAATATGATACTATTAGATTGTATACAATCTAATAGGAGGACTGTATGAGTTTATATCAATATAGTGTAAAAGATGTTCAAAAGAATGATGTGTCATTAAAAGAATACGAAGGTAAAGTATTATTGATCGTAAATACCGCAAGTGGTTGTGGTTTTACACCGCAATACGATGGATTAGAAAGTTTATACAAAGAATACAAAGATAAAGGATTTGAAATTTTGGATTTTCCATGTAATCAATTCATGAATCAAGCACCAGGAACTGATGAAGAACTTGCGTCATTCTGTCAAATGAAGTTTGGCACAACTTTCAAGACATTCGCGAAAGTAGAAGTAAATGGGGAAAATGCGGATCCTTTGTTCAAGTTTTTACGCAGTGAAGCACCCTCGGAATACGAAGATGAAAAAGCAAATAGTTTTAAAAAAGTACTCAATGACCTTAAACAAACGTTTACTGGGGACTCCATTAAATGGAATTTTACGAAGTTTTTAGTGGATCGTGAAGGGAAAGTTGTGGCACGTTTTGCGCCCACATTTAAACCTGAAGATATGAAAGGTCATATTGAAAAGCTAATCTAATGTTTGATCCATTAAAATTAGATGTTCAATTATGTTTTTCCCTTTATACGTCTGCTCGAACAATTATTCGTAAATACAAACCATTTTTAGATCCACTCAATATTACTTATACTCAATATATTTGTTTATTGGTTCTATGGGAAAAGGATATGATAAGTGTTAAAGAATTAGGTGAAAGACTCATGCTTGATTCAGGCACATTAACGCCTTTAATCAAGAAATTAGAGAAACAAGGATATTTGAAACGGGTTCGATCTCAATCCGATGAACGAATGATTTCAATTGAATTAACGGAGTTAGGAATTGAGTTAAAAGAAAAAGCGAAAGATATTCCAGAATCAATTGTTCAAAGTTTGAATATAGAGATTAGTGATGCGATTGAATTAAAGAATAGATTAGATGATTTTATTCGAAAGAATCCAGAATAATGGATTCTTTTTTACTTAATGTGCTTAAATAAGGTAAAATAAAAAAAGAGACAATGGAGGAATCTATGT
>JAJZTY010000053.1 GCA_021847325.1 Bacillota bacterium | reverse complement strand
ATTGTACCTGTTTGGTCCTGAAAGGTAAACGAAACATATGGAGCTCCCGCATTCGTAATCCCTTTATTCAGTTGAGTGATTAATAAACTGGTATTAACCTTCTCACCTTCCACAAAACTTTGAATTGTTTGTCTACTCATCATCCCACTCCATTTCATTTAAAATAATATAGATATCATCTAAGTTAAACCCTTGATGATCCAAATAACCAAATACCGCATTCCGTAAACCAGTCCCATTAAACTTTGACGCATACTTACGTTTCGCTTTAAGCGCTGCTTTACGCAATACATCTAACTCACCTTTTTCATCATCTGTGAAGTTTAAACTACGCATGACCAATTCTATGACATTGAAGTCAAATCCTTGAGTCATTAACTTTTGAGTTAATTTTTGTTTCTTCAATCGAACAGATTTGTCTTTGATATTCGGTTTAACCTTTTCAGCTAACGCTAAGGCATTCTCAACTTCATTTTCTAATGTATCCGTCTGAATCACACGATCAATGATTTCTTGAGAGATCCCTTTTTTACGAAGTGTTTGAATAATTTTTTGTTTACCTTGAAGTAAAGCATGAAGAGAAGTGACCATATCTTTTGCATAAGCTTCATCATCAATATATTTACGACTCTCTAAGTGTTCGATTAATAAATTAATTTGACCAATATCCAATGTCGTATTTTCAATTAAGAAATCATATATCTCTTTACGACTACGATCTTTAACACTAATCTTACGAATACAGCTTTGATAAGCCTTAACCGCTTGTTCATGTTCAAGTAATTTTTCAATGGTTTCTTGACTCAATTCATTCCCCTTCCGTAACCCTAATTCAACAAACATCTCAGTACTAACCAATATTGTTAAATTACGATTCTTATTTCCACATTCACATTCCACAACATCATTCCCATGTTTTACAGATTTGAGTAACATTGATTCTTGAGCTTGTGTAATTGCATTCTGATATACATTCAATACATTGTTTATAAATACTTTTCGATCATATGGCAATGAACTTAATAATGCATTAGTGATTATATTATCTTTTCCAATCTGACTCAATTGATTGTATTCATCAATCTTATTTCTAAAGTCAATCGCATCGGTAAAGAAATATCCATTCTTACCAGGAACGATTAAATCCAATAAAACAGAATCTTCTCTTGCGAATACAACCTTACCACTGGCAAGCGCTTCGATGAATGTCATACCTTGAGTTTCAGTTAAAGAAGCTGATACGAATATATCACATGCATGATAGTAAATTGGTATTGTATGTGCAGCACGTTTACCAAGGAAAAGAACAGTTCCTTTTTCGGTAATACGATTGGCAAGTTCCTTAAGTTCATCTTCTTGAGGACCCGCCCCAACAATAACTAATCGACTTGGTATCTTGTCTTGATCTATTTTCGAGAAACCTTCAATAACTAAATCAATACTCTTCTCTTTCGCAATACGTCCAACATATAGAATAGTTAGCTTCCCATCTAAATCAAGTTCAGATCTAAGATGATTAACTTCATTAAAATTAACATTCTCTTTTTTGAATCGATCAAGATTAAGACCAGTTGGAATAACTTTAATTTCTCGTTTAATGCCATACCCCTGTAACATCAATTTCGTTTTTTCAGATGGAGAGATAGCCCCATCACTTGTTTCTATATAAAGTTTACTCAATTGAGAAACAGTCTTCTTCGCAACTTTCTCAAACGTTTTAGACTTAAACACATTTACATAGTGAGTATAATCTTCATACGTTGTATGATATGTAACAACCAATGGTTTATGCATTAAACGTGCTACAATTCGTGCGAATATACCAATTCCAAATTCAGTATGTGCATGTAAAATATCTAAATCCATTTCTTTAACAATATTATATGCACGTATGTGTAAAGGAGAGGTTAGGACGTAGCCATACATTTGTTTTAACTGGATACCTGGTAATCTTAATACTCTATTTTCATAGGAAATACTTAAAATAGACGCATGTGTTGTGACAATAAAAACATCATGCCCCATCGCCTCTAAACCCTCTTGAAGTGTCACAATCGATGAAACAACTCCATTTATTTCAGGTGTATATGTATCTGTAAAAATCGCTATTCTCATACAATCCCCCTAACTTTCTCATAGATACATTTTAATTTTTTACCCACTTCAGGAATACTTCTTCTCTCTGCTAACTTATATCCTTCATTGCTCGTATCTATATGTTCTTTATTCAAGATTTGTTTAATCATGGTCGCAAATCCTTCATTATTCGTTGCTTTAAAACATGAAACATTATGTTCTAACCAATCCTCATAGACTGGAATATCACGAATTAATACAGGGCACTTAGACGCAAGAGCTTCTAATACAACAATTCCTTCAGTCTCTTCATAGGATGGAAAGAAGAAACAATCTGCAGAGGCATAAGCTCCTTCAATAATAGGACCTTTTACATAACCTGGTAATATGACATTTCTTGGATGATCATGAATTAAATCACGAACTGATTTTGGGATGGATATCATTGGTGTATATCCAAACCAAATAAATTTAACATCCGGGAAATACTTTGCGACTTCCATAAAGTCGTGAATACCTTTACGTTCAAAATACAATCCAACCGATATGACTACTTTCTGATTATCTTCAAGAGAAAAGTATTTTCTAAATGCTTTCACTTTTTCTTCATTGTATTTAAATCGATTCAAATCGATTCCATTAGATACATCTTCAATCTCTACTTTAATCCCATAATCCTTTAATAAACGTTTAGAATAGGGAGTTGGAGTAATAATAAAATCAGCCTGTGAATACAAGTTAATTAAATGTTTACGCATAAATGGCGCAATTTGATTCGATAAGATAAATGAGTTTCTAAAATCTTCTTCCGTACTATGTGCATGATAAATGATTTTAGCACCTTTTTTACGTGCATTCTCAATCACTGAAGTACTTGTTATCCCTACAGTATTGATATGTAAGATATCGAATTTTTCCTCAACATCTGTCGTATATTCTACTCCAGCACTTTCTAGTGCTAGTTTTTGGTGATGGAATGCACGACCAATTCCAGAGGTTTGTATTAATTTTTCTGATTCAAAATATAATGCAACTTTCATAATTTCACCTTAAGTTCATAAGAATTATACCATACAAAAAAAAGGATAACTTTTATAAGTTATCCTTCAATGATTAAGCTGCTAATTTAACTAAACGAGTATAACGTTTCTTAGCATCTTCCTCACTCTTAGCAAGTAAGAATTCTGCTTGATCAGAGTTAACAAATGGTAATTGATTGAAACGAGTTTCATTCATTACGAATTCTCTGAACTTAGTGAAATCAGGTTCTTTTGAATCAATCGTCAATGGTTTTTCAACATTGTTTGGATTGAAACGGTATAGAGTCCAGTAACCACATTCAACAGCTTTCTTTTGTTGAACTTGGTGATTGGATAAGCCACCCTTAATACCATGTTCGATACATGGAGAGTAAGCTAAGATAACAGATGGTCCTTCATATGCTTCAGCTTCTTTTAAAGCCTTAATTGTTTGCATACGGTTAGCACCCATAGAGATAGACGCAACATATACGTGACCATAAGTCATCGCAATTTGTCCTAAATCTTTCTTAGCTGTAGGTTTACCACCTGCCGCAAACTTCGCAATAGAAGCTGCTTGAGAAGATTTAGAAGATTGTCCACCTGTATTAGAGTAAACTTCTGTATCAAGAATCATAATGTTTACATTTAAGTTATTCGCAATAACGTGGTCTAATCCACCGTAACCGATGTCATAAGCCCAACCATCTCCACCAACGATCCATACAGAGTTAGAAACTAAATCACGTTTCATTTCTAAGACTTCATTTGCACGTGGATGAGTTGATTTTTCAAGAACCTTTACAAGTTCTTTAACAACTAAACGTTCTTCATTACGGTTACCTTTAACACTTAAGTAAGCATCAATCGTAGCCTTAGAAGCATCATCAGCTGTAGCACTCATTTCAGTTAAGATTTCAACGATACGATTTGCCTTGAATTCTTGAGCAACTTTCATACCGAAACCATATTCTGCATTATCTTCAAATAAGGAGTTACCCCATGCAATACCTTCACCATCTTTATCAGTAACAAATGGTGTAGAAGGAGCGGATCCACAATAAATGGATGTACAACCAGTCGCATTGGCAATCATCATATCACGACCGAATAATTGAGAAACTAAACGGTAGTATGGTGTTTCACCACAACCTGCACATGCGCCAGATACTTCAAAGTAAGGCATTAAGAATTGAGAACCCTTAATGGAATCAGTAGGTAAGTATTCAGATTTGTAAGTAGTCTGTTTGAAAATGTAGTCCGCAAGAGGAGCTTCATATAGACGATCATGAACATCTTCCATTGTAAGAGCCTTCTTACCGCCTTTACCTGGACACTCAACTACACATAATCCACAACCAACACAGTTATCAGGTGAAACCATAACACGGAACTTCAAGTGTTCTACACCTTTACCTTGAGCTGGTAATGTAGCGAATTCCATTGGTGCATTCTTAATTTCATTTTCATCTAATAAGAATGTACGAATTGTCGCATGTGGACATACGAATGAACAGAATCCACATTGGATACAGTTTTCTTCATGCCATTCAGGAACTTGAGTCGCAATCGCACGGTGTTCGGAGAACGCAACGTTATTTCTGAATGAACCATTTAGTAATCCATATTTAGTAAAGGATGACACTGGCATATCATAGCCATCTAATCCATTGATCACATCAACGTGTTTATCAAAGTATTCATCACCTGTTGTACGACGAGTTTTAGAAACAGTTAATGTAGACCATTCAGGTTTAACTTCGATTTGGATTAATCCATTCTTACCTTCATCAATTGCCTTATAGTTCAACTCAACAACTTCTTCACCCTTCTTAGAATAGGATTTATAAGCTGCTTCTTTCATGTAACCTAATGCTTTATCATAAGGAAGAATCTTATCCGCTAATGCGAAGAATGAGGATTGAAGAATTGTATTTGTTCTACGACCCATTCCAATTTCTTCCGCAATCTTAGTCGCATCAATAATAAAGAATTTTGCTTGTTTATCAGCTAATTGTTTCTTAACACGGTTTGGTAATTTAGATTCAATTTCTTCTTTTTTATAACCTGTATTTAGAAGGAATGTTCCACCCTTCTTAAGGTTCTTAATCATGTCATAACGAACTAAGAATGAATCAAGTGAACAAGAAATCAAGTCAGCATTATTAACATAGTAAGTAGAACGAATTGGACTTGGTCCGAAACGTAAGAATGAACGAGTTACACCACCCGCTTTCTTTGAGTCATACGCAAAGTAAGCTTGGCTATATAAGTCAGTGTGATCCCCAATAATCTTAATCGAGTTCTTGTTCGCACTAACTGTACCATCAGAACCTAAACCATAGAATAAACAAGATGTATAATCCGTTTCAACTTCAAATGTATCATCCGTCTTTAATGACTTGAATGTGACATCGTCATTGATAGAAACAGTAAATCCATCAAATGGATTCTCTGAGAACAAGTGATCATAAACAGCTTTAATATCTTTAGGTTGAGTATCTTTACTGGATAATCCATAACGACCACCAATAATTAACTTGATATTATTTTTGTTAACGAGTGATTGGTGAACATCTAAGAATAGAGGCTCATGTGAACCCATTTCTTTAGTACGATCCATAACCGCAACATGTGTTACAGTCTTCGGTAAAACATTGAGTAAATGATCAGTTGAGAAAGGACGGTATAGGTGAACTTTAACTAAACCAACTTTTTCACCCTTCGCATTCAATGCATCTACAACTTCTTTAGCTGTTTCAGTCACTGATCCCATTGCGACAATAACGCGAGTCGCATCTTCTGCACCATAATAAACAAATGGAGCATAATGACGACCTGTTAATTCAGATACTTTTGCGAAGTATTCTTCTACAACAGGTAATACATTAGCGTAATGTAAGTTTTGAGCTTCACGAGCTTGGAAGTAAACGTCATCGTTTTCAGCACCACCACGAGTTACTGGGTTAGTATGTGGATTTAATGCATTCGCACGGAAACGTTCTAAGCCATCCTTATCGATCCATTCTTTTAATTTATCTGTATCGATTACTTCGATTTTTTGAATTTCATGAGAAGTTCTAAAACCATCAAAAAAGTGGATAACAGGTACACTTGCTTTAATTGCAGTTAAGTGTGCTACACCCGCTAAGTCCATCGCTTCTTGAACGGAGTGTGAAGAAATCATAGGAGCGCCAGTTTGACGAATCGCATAGATATCTTGGTGATCACCGAAGATGGATAATGCACGTGTCGCAAGTGAACGAGCTGAAACGTGAATTACACCTGGAATTAGTTCCCCAACCCATTTATAAATGTTAGGAATCATTAATAACAAACCTTGAGATGCTGTAAATGTAGATGCTAAAGCACCACCTTGTAAAGCACCGTGTACAGCACCAGCTGCACCAGCTTCTGATTGCATTTCTACAACCTTTACAACAGAACCAAATAAATTCTTTCTGCCTTGACTAGCCCATGCATCAACGAGTTCTGCCATCGTTGAAGAAGGGGTAATTGGATAGATGGCTGCGACTTCTGTAAACGCATACGCCACATGCGCCGTTGCGTTATTGCCATCCATTGTCATAAACTTTTTAGACATAGATGTCCTCCTTATTTGCCATATATAATTATACTCCATCTCTGGAGTATTTTATCATTAAATTTAAACTTCAATTTTGACCCATTCGGCTTGTTTGAAACGATAACGCCCAACAAAAAATCGAATCATTTGATCGAAAACCACACTAAACCAAGCACCATATAATCCAAAACCTAAACTATAAGCTAAGAAGTACGTTAATATAGGTCGAATAATCGTAACACTTAAAAGTGATAACATAGCCACAAACTTGACATCACCTGCTCCACGTAAACTACCAACAGTAATAACCTGTGCAATCTGGAATTGAATAATAAAACTTAAAATAATGAGTATTTGAGCTCCTAAATCTATAATTTCAGGGTCAATACTAAACAAAGACATAATTAAACTTCGATTAAGAATAATTAGTATCGCTAAAGTAAAAGAAATAACCATCCCAATACGCTGGGATACTTTCCCATGAATATACGCTAAATCAGGACGTTTAGCACCTAAACTTTGACCAACAAGAGAAGAAGTCGCAATGGATAAACCATCACCAGCACTAAAGGTTATACTCATAACCTGCATGACAATATAGTGTGTCGCAAATTGTAAAGTACCTAAGCCCGCAACTGCCTTTGCATACATCATAAATCCAATACGAATGAATACCTGTTCAATTAAAGAAGAGGATGATATTTTCCAAATTGAAACAAGTGTTTTTTGATCCAAACTCCAATCTTGTTTGAAGTTGATATGCAAGAAATTTTCTTTTTCAGATAGATTATAAATCGCAAGAATTAAGGATACTACATTACCCATCGCGGTCGCTACTGCAGCCCCTGCAATACCCCATCTAGGGAATATCCATATTCCATTAATTAATAAATAATTAAATATTATATTAACGATATTCGCACTTAGGTTTGTGACTAAAGATATTTTTGTATTACCCACACCACGTTGTGCTGCGGTAATAGTCAAACTAATTAAATAAAAGAAATTACCAACCAATACAATATTAAAGTAGATCATTGCCTCATTAATATAATCCGAATTCGCTCCAGAAAACATTAATATTTCACGAGAAAACAATAAACCAATCACTGTTGAAATCAATGAAATCACAACACTTAAAACAAGCGCATTTCGTAAAGATTTACGTGCCCCCTCTTGATTATTCTCTCCTTTACGACGAGACACAATTACGGTTGTTCCTGTGTTCAACGCTAAAACAAATGCCATAATTAAAAACTTAGGTTGCGTTGTAATCCCTACTGCCGCAATCGCATTTGTCCCTAAACCCCCAACCATCATCATATCCACTGCACCAATCAAACTAATTAAAATAGCCTCCATTGCAGAAGGCCACGCTATTTTAAGTGTTTTTTTGTATACTTCTTCTGTGCTTGGTAAAGTTTGGGTTTGATACTTCTTAGGAATTAGATTTTCTACTCCAAATAACTTGTTTATAATGTTCATATTGTTCACAATGTACTATTCTAGCACTTTTCACACAAAACTTATAGGTTGTTTTTGATGGAAGGCAAATAATTCTCAAAGATAACCCCATCAATTAAGTTCTGTAAGTCATGTTCAACACTAATATCCTTTACTGTCCAAACTAATGTTCTTCCTCCTAGAAGACGAAATAATCTAAAAATAATATTAATATCTTTATAATTCATTGAAATATAATCAGGACGTATGAACCCATTTAACAATGCATAATCTAGGACTAAATTCATAAAAAAGGACTTCGTATTTGATTTCTCAATAATCAAACCACGATGAATCATAGGTGCTTGTCGTTTCAGTTCTAATAGAATAAGTGGATCAAAACTACAGATACTGTACTTTCCATGATATGTTTTAAGTTCTTTTAATACAGCACTAACTACTTTTCTTCTAAGTTTTGTGGATTTTATCTCAATCACCAATTCTTTAAGATCCAAATCCAGTACATCTTTAAATAAAGGAATACTCTCATCTGTATTCTTTAGCTTCAATAGACTTAAATCTGAATAATTCATCGCCTCAACGATTCCATCATACCCTGTCATTCTTAAACAGTTATCATCATGAAATACAACTACTTTCCCATCTTTTGTACATTGTACATCCAGTTCACATCCATATCCTAAATGCTTGGATTTACGAAATGCCATCATACTATTTTCAGGTATATTAGTTCCGTGATTATATAAACCTCGATGAGCATAATGATGTTTACCTAAATCTGTGTGTTTAATTCGTTTGTTTGGATAATAATAAAATAGGATAAATAAACAAAAAAAAGAAAGGATGATAAAGATTTCCATATCAATCATTCCTTTCCAAGATAATTACTTCATTACTTCCATCCACTTCTTGTAAGGAAACCTTAACAGATTCTTCTGTTGACGTTGGCACATTTTTACCAACTACATCAGCACGTATTGGTAATTCTCGATGTCCACGATCCACAAGTACTGCTAATTGTATAGATTGAGGTCGTCCAAAACTCATGACACCATCCATCGCAGCTCTTACTGTTCTACCCTTATATAAAACATCATCGATTAATACAACAATCTTATGATTTAAATCTAAATCATAATTTGGTTTTGTAATTCCTGTTTTATCAATATCATCACGCCAATAGCGAATATCAAATCCTATCGTTAATACATCGACTCCTTCAAATCGTTTGATATTTTCCGCAATACGTTGTGCTATTGTTTCACCTCGTGTCTTAATCCCAACTAAGACAAGGTTGTCTACCCCTTTGTTTTTCTCAATAATTTCGTGTGTCATTCGAACTAATGTTCGAGTGATACTGTTTTCGTCCATAATTGTTTTCATTAACTTAATTATACTCATAATGCTAGGCTAATTCTAGTTGAAATGGAATAATGGGTATGTTATTATAGAAAAGCATTTAGGGGTATAGTTCAATGGTAGAATGTCGGTCTCCAAAACCGCTGATGTGGGTTCAACTCCTACTACCCCTGCCAAGTAAAAAAAATAATCCGCGATTGCGGTTTTTTTAATTGCATATAATGCTAACTACTCTTGATTAATATATAATTGAAATAGGTGGTGGAAATATGAGTTATTTTGATGAATTGAAAGATTTTTCTCTTGGATTAAAGGGAGCTTTGTCGGTTGATGATCAACTTAAAAGATTAGAAGACATTCATGGTTTGACCATTATTAATAAAGAATACTTATCATCTTATTTGATAAACAATAATTATTATTACTTTTCAGGTTTCAGGAAAATTTTTTTAAGAACTTATTTTTCTAATAAAATAATTAGATGGAAAGGTATGTTTAATAGCGGAGTAACCGAGGAACATTTATTTAAACTAATTAAACTTAACCATGAACTATCTATATTACTTCAAAATTACTTAAGTTTAATTGAAAGACGGGTTAAATCAAGATCGTCATATTTCCTTGCAATAAACTATGGTTCAAATATGCATTTTAATCTATCTCTTTTCTCAAATATTCCTTCTTTGAATGAGTTTTTTGATAAATATTACAAAGCTCTAATTGAGAATGGAAAGCTAAATGATGAGGCTATTATTCATCATATTGAAAACTATAATTGTGTTTTACCTATATGGGTATTGATTGATAACCTTCCATTTGGACAATTTATTAAATTCATGAAGAACCTTAAAGGTGAGGTTAAAAACAAAGTTTTTAAGCAGATATTTGATACACTTAATTCAAAAATTCATTTAAACGAATACCTTGATACTAATGAATATTTGAGAACGTTAGAACCATTAGTATTATTAAGAAATAGGATATCTCATAATCAACGAATTATCGATATAAACTTTAGATCTATTTTCCCAAAGGATAAATCTAAAAAGGTTGATACAGAAAAATTCAAAAAACCATTTATTCGAGAATTTTTACCAGTCATTAAAAATAATTACTATAAACTATATGATTTAGTAAAACTGACAAGATTCTTCTTAACAGCAGAAGAATATAGAAATTTAAATGATAGACTTATACAAATCATTGAAGAAAACAACCTAAGTCAATTCAATAATAGCTACTGCAACTATGATTTACTTTTAAGAAATGAAATTGGGATAGATATCGATTAACATAATTGACAAGAATATCAAATATGTTAATATGTATATATACTCCATTTCAATGGAGAGAGCGAGCCCTCATGAGGGGCTTTTTATTATGATAACATTTCATAATTTATATTTAATAGTTAGTTAGACAGGATATATTTATATTTTATTTTGTCTTCAATTGATTAATGGGTTTATCTGATTCTAACCAGCTTATTATTCGATTTAATCGATTATTAAATTGATCATTTGATTGGGTTGTATTCAACCAATAGAGAAGTTTTAGTTTATCCGCATTTGATAATGTATCATATCTTTTTTGAGCGTCACTATTTCTTTCCAATGATTGAGTAAATTCTATTGGTATATGTGTATCCTTAAATGAAGTATAAGATGCTTGCCATGTTCCATTTTGTTTGGCCCATTCTACTGTTTGATAGCCACGTGCTGTTAATGTCTTATTCTCAATCATCAATTCAACTCGTTTACGATTAATGAGTGACCAAACACTTTTTGGTTTTCTGAGTGAAAATCTTAACCAAAAATAGTCTTCATCCATTGGATTTAATCTTCCATCAATCCAACCAAAACGTAGTGCTTCTGTCACTGCTTCATCCAAATAAATCCCAGTTTTCTTTGATTTCTTTCGTTTAATTCTTAACCACACTAAAACTTCATTCTCTGAAT
>JAJZTY010000052.1 GCA_021847325.1 Bacillota bacterium | reverse complement strand
ATTTTTTTGATAATTCGCAAGATCTTTCTCACTTGCTTTACGTAAGATTGGTTTTAATTCTGTTGTTAGATTCAACTCTTCTTTTAAACGAGCTTCACTAATAACTTGTCCTAATTCTAAACCACGTGCTGTTTCAACTACGACATATTCTTCATAGGTATAGATTGGCTCATCACTGCCAAAACTATACGCTTTCTGATTACCGTGGAAACGCACTGAAAAAACATATTTATACTCGTGTGACACTGTTTCGGTCATACTTCTTCCTCCTTAAGTTGGTAGAGCAATGCGTCAATGAGTAATCCCAGATTCGCATTGGTAGAGATTTTATGAACACTTTCGTTAAATAGCGTAAACGCTGTCAAAGGCTTGAGTTGCCTTGGTAATTGATTCATACGATTCTTCCATAAAGATGATGTCGTGTTTGTCTTAAACAACACATCCTTAAAAAACATCATACCTATGTTTAAAAAGAGTGTCAAACGTTGTCGGTCACTTTGTGGATCTTTACGCTTTAATACACTATTTTGAAGATATAATTCACCTAAATAAGGTGCTTTATTGTATTCATCGATAAATTCACCGAAATGAACTAAACACTGTCTAAACTCATCACTATCCTTTAATTCCATGAGTTCTTCTTTATCATTCACCATTTGAGTTAAAATATGAAGCTCATACGGTTCTAAATCAAACTCTTTTAGCGTCTCCATTAACGTTTCACGATCTTGTGCTTTAAAGGTTAATGTCTGACAACGAGAGACAATCGTCTCTAATAATCTCTCTGGCTTTTCACTAATCAATATTGCGTAGGTATCAAATCCACTCGGTTCTTCTAAGAATTTAAGTAGACTATTAAGAGCTTCACTTGACGCATTCTCAGCCCCAATAATGATGTATATTTTCTTACCATAACTCTCTAAAGCTGTCTTAGAGAATTGTTCCTGCATATGAAGAATATCTTCTTTCTTAATGGATTTTTCAGATCCATCAATCATAACTAAATCCGCAAAGATTCCATCCTTAATACGATGGCATGAATCACATTCTTCACAAGCCCACGGATTCGCATGTTTACACACTAAACTCTGTGCTAATAAAATAGCTGTTTCTACCATTTTAGAACCCTTTGGTCCTACAAATAGATAAGCATGGGATGGTTGTTTATATTTAAGCGCATTAAAAAGAACTTTTTCCACAATCATTTGGCGTTCTTTTAATTGCGTACTAAACATACTCTTTTACCTTTTTTAAGACCTCTTCTAAAGCATCTTGTTGAACAGAGATGACATCTTGATCCGCATTAATACGAACCACACGATGTTTAAAGTGTTCCATCACCGTTTTATACCCATCAACGACTTTCTCATGGAACGATAATGCCTCTTGATCTAAACGATCTAAGAATACTCTACGTTCAATTCGACTTAATCCCTTTTGTGCATCCACCTCAAGGTATAAAGTCATATCTGGAAAATGTCCTTCTATCGCAAACTCATTAATACTTAAGACTTCATCAAATCCAATCCCACGTGCGATTCCTTGGTACGCCAAAGAACTATCGACAAATCGATCACACAAGACAATTTTATTCTCTAGTAAAGCAGGTTTAATCTTCTCTACAAAGTGTTGTCTACGACTTGCGGCATACAGTAATGCCTCTGTCTTAACATCCATAGCTGTATTTTTAGGGTCTAAAATGATATGACGAATTTGTTCCGCAATATCAATTCCTCCTGGTTCACGTGTATATAAGACAGGATAACCTAATTTAAGCAATGTTTCATAGACATAACGACTAACCGTTGTCTTACCGCTTCCATCAGGTCCTTCAAATGTGATAAATAATCCTTGTTTCATACAAATCCCTCGCATGCCTATTTTAACATTCTAAGACCGTTCTTACAATGAAGGTCTGTGTTATAATCGCAATAGGTGACACCATGAAATTAACAGAAAAAACACTCAGTACAGAACTCAAATTTAAAGGTCGAATTATCAATGTGAGACATGATCAAATCGAATTACCCGATGGTAAGAAAGCTATGCGAGAGGTTGTGGAACATCCCGGTGGTGCATGTATCGCAGCATTGAATGAAAAAGGTGAGCTCTTATTGGTTGAACAATATCGATATCCTTTCTCGATGGAAATGTTAGAATTTCCTGCAGGTAAATTAGAACCAAATGAAGATCCTCTTGAAGCCGCAAAACGTGAACTCATTGAAGAAACGGGTTATGAAGCATTAGAAGTTGTTCCTCTTGGGTTAGTTTATCCGTCTGTTGGGTATTTATCTGAGATTATCTATATTTACTTTGCGCCAAGAACGAAGTTTGTTGGACAAGATTTGGATGATGGTGAGTTCTTAAATGTTAGAACCTATTTCTATAAAGAATTATTGGATATGGCGTATAGCGGTAAGATTAATGACGCAAAGACATTGACAATCCTATTACGATTAAAGAAATATATTTAAAATCTATGAACATAAAATATAAAGAAATTACGATTAGAACTGCAGTTGAACATGATGCATACACATTACTCAAATGGTGGAATGATGGAAACGTTATGGCTCACGCAGGGTTCCCTAATGGATTAAATGAAACTGTTGAATCTATTAATAACGTAATCACACACAATAAAGAGAGAATGTTTGAACTTTGTATTATTGAGTTCAATGATATACCCATTGGTGAAATCAATTATCGAAAAATTGATGAAGATACTGTTGAGATTGGGATTAAAATATGTGATTTTTCCTATCAGAATAAAGGATATGGAAAGATTATCTTGAGTTTATTTATTGATACACTATTAAATGTTTTAAATTTTAAGAAAATCATATTAGATACTAACTTAAATAATGTACCAGCTCAAAAGCTTTATCTTTCGATTGGATTTAAACAAGTTAGAATTAATAAAGACGCATGGAAAAACCAAATAGGTGAACTCCAATCATCCATTGATTATGAATTGGATCAGATTAGTTTTAAATCATATCTCTAACCAAACAAAAACCCCTAACTTTTAGGGGTTTCGTTTTTATTTAATAAGACTTTCTAACCAAGCAGGATCTTTTTCAATCCCCATTAAGTCCGTTAAAGTAGACGCAATATTCGCTAAACCAAAATGACCTTCTTTATACTCAACATCCTTACCAATAATAAAGAATGGGACAGGATTTAGTGTATGACTTGTCTTAGGTTTAGGCGTAGCGTTAGGATCTTTGGACTTTTCATACATTTCATCCGCATTTCCATGGTCAGCTGTCACAACTAAGATACCATTTACTTTTTCAACCGCATCAATGATACGTTTCAATTGTAGATCAACAGTTTCAACCCCAATAACTGTCGCTAGGAAGTTACCAGTATGTCCTACCATATCTCCATTTGGGAAGTTACAACGTAAGAATCCATATTCTTGAGATTCAATTGCCTCGATTAGTTTATCCGTAATCTCAGCTGCTTTCATCCAAGGTCTTTGTTCGAACGGAACTAAGTCAGATTTGATTTCAACGTAAGTTTCTAAGTTATCATCAAACTTTTCTGTACGGTTACCGTTCCAGAAATATGTTACGTGTCCAAATTTTTGTGTTTCACTGATTGCGAATTGTTTTACACCTTCTTTAACCAATTTTTCACTTAATGTATTTTTGAT
The DNA here is from genome assembly GCA_021847325.1 of Bacillota bacterium. Taxonomy (GTDB): domain Bacteria; phylum Bacillota_I; class Bacilli_A; order Erysipelotrichales; family Erysipelotrichaceae; genus UBA2212. Next base: position 7,804 of record JAJZTY010000052.1, on the reverse strand, counting down.
ACGTGGTGGCGCAACTAAGAAATTCTTAGGAATTGCGAGGTCACCATCATACTGTAACATACCTGCATAGAATACATTTGGCACAAACTTACGATCGAAATAAGGGAAATCTTTATCTGCAAATTCAAATGCTTTAGTGATTTCAATTGCACGGTCTCCACGGAAGTTATTGAAGATAACGGTATCGCCATCCACAATTTTACCAACAGGTTCTCCATTTTCCGCAATAACGAAAGCAGGTAAGAATTGGTCGTTACACTGTATTTCAGCTCGGTACGTTTCGATTGCTTCTTTAGCGGAAGTAAATAGACGTCCTTCACCTAATACATGGGTCTTCCAACCACGCTCAACCATAGCCCAATCTGCATCATAACGATCCATTGTGACTAGCATTCTACCGCCACCAGACGCAATCTTCGCATCAAATGTATCATCATTTAATGCTTTAAATTCATTTTCTAATTGTTCAACATAAATGAGTGCAGATGTCGCAGGTACATCACGTCCATCTAATAAGATGTGTGAACGAACTTTTTTAACACCATCTTTTTTCGCTTGTCTTACCATAGCGATTAAGTGGTCAATGTGTGAATGAACATTTCCATCGGATAAGAGTCCAATAAAATGCATTGTGGAATTTTTTGCTTGAGTAGTTGCCTTATTCCATGTAACAGAAGTAAAGATATCTCCTGTTTCAATTGAATTATTAACTAACTTAGCTCCTTGAGCATAGATTTGACCACAACCAATCGCATTGTGTCCTACTTCACTATTCCCCATATCTTCATCACTTGGTAAACCGACCGCAACGCCATGGGCTTGAATCGATGCGTACGGATGTGTGCTCATTAATTTGTCTAATGTGGGTTTATATGCAGCCGCAACCGCATTTCCAAACTTATTTTCAGATAGTCCAATACCATCCATTACGACAAATACTACTGGTCTTTTCATATAATTCTCCTTTTTTGCGTTTTAATAATAGCACGAAGCTTTTTTAAAGAAAACTAAAAGAAGGTTAACCCTTCTTAATCGTTGTCCTGTTCATCATCTTTAGGAAGGTAATATATCTGTTCACCCTCTTTGGTTAACATATAATTCGCTCTTGCATAACTCTTAACATACTCTGGATCGAGTAATTTAGTCTTTTGTTCGTTAAGAGAATTATTTTCTTGTTCAAGTAAAACAAGTTGAGCTTCTACTTCTTTTAAGGTTTCACTTAGTCTAAACGTATTCCCTATCTCTTCAATTACTGGAATCAATAAAAATATGGTTCCACCTAATAGTACAACACTTAATACGACACTGTTAAAACGATTTTTTACTTTCTTTTTCATGATGTAAGTTTATTATACCCTCATTTAATCATTATTCAATTCATTCACTCTATTTTCGAGTTGAATGCGCTCTTCACTTAAGACTTCATATAACGTTAGTGCTTGAGCTTTCTTGATGTTTTCAGCTATGGCTAAAACACGTATCTTAAGATGACGATTTCCAAACACACAATCCACTTCATCTCCAATTTTAACTTCACTCGATGGTTTCGCCTTACGTCCATTGATTAAAATACGATCTTGATTCGCTAATTCTTTTGAAACGGGACGTTTCTTTACTATTCTCGCTATTTTTAAGTATTGATCAATACGCATATTAGCTCCTTTTAAGTGGAATGGTTTGTGTTTTATCGAGTATCGCTGTTGCTAAGAACAACCAATCATCGATTTTAGGGATTAATAACACAATATTACCACCCGTGTATTTTAATTTTACTTCATTGGATATCTTAGACACCATCTCAAAGAATTTAACTCCATCTACTTTGCTTGACCAATCATTGGTGAAGATTAATTGTAACTCCATCTTTAGTTCTTTAAAACTTTGTACAAATGGGGATTCAAGTAAGAGTTCCCAACGTTTCTTTTCAAACAGTAGTACCACCGATTTAGGAAGTTTCCCATATAAGTCTTGAGTTTCTTCTTGAAGCTTAGCAAGAGTACTTTGCGTCTTAGCTTCATCAATTCTTTGGTAAAGCGATAATTTTTCAAAGTCCTTCGGTTCGAATTGTTGAGGAATATACCCATCAATTTGAATGGTTTGTTTAATAACAGGTTCTGAATCTTCTACGATAATACCAGTGCGTTTCTCTTCAATGGCTTGTTGGAGCATCTCAATGTACATATCAATCCCAACTGTATCAATAAATCCAGACTGTAAATCTCCTAACATTTCACCTGCACCACGAATGGTTAAATCACGCATCGCAATCTTGTATCCACTTCCAAGCTCTGTGAATTCTTTAATGGATTGAAGGCGTTTCTGAGCAATCTCTGTAAGTTGTTTACGTGGTTGGTACATTAAGTAAGCATAGGCTAATCGATTAGAACGTCCTACTCTTCCTTTGATTTGATACAACTGTGATAGGCCAAATTTATCCGCTTGATCGATTAAAATGGTATTCGCATTCGGTATATCGATTCCTGTTTCCACAATAGTTGTACAAACTAATACATTTGCTTCGTTGTTGTTGAAGCGTAACATCACATCTTCAATATCATCACGATGCATTTGACCATGCGCAACCGCTACTTTCGCATCGGGAATATCTTTTTCTATTTGTAGTGCTACGTTATGAATTTCTGCCACATTATTGTAGAGATAGAATACTTGTCCATTACGTGATAATTCTCGTTGAATCACATCTCGTATTACAGATTTATTTTTCTCTATAACATACGTTAAAATCGGCAATCGATTCAGTGGAGGTGTTTCAAGTTGTGATAAAGAACGAACACCTACTAAAGACATCTGTAATGTACGAGGAATTGGCGTTGCGCTTAAAGAAAGTACATGGACTGATTTCTTTACTTCTTTGATTTTTTCTTTGTGTTCTACTCCAAAACGTTGTTCCTCATCGATAACCAATAAACCTAAATCCTTGAACTGAATATCCTTTGAAAGTATACGGTGTGTTCCGATTAAGATATCAATTCTTCCCTCTTTAACGGCTTTCACAATCTCTCTTTGATGCGATTCAGGTACGAAACGATTTAAAACCGCCACATTGACAGGGAAATTCTCTAATCGGTGCATAAATGTACGATAGTGTTGGGCAGATAGTACTGTTGTAGGACATAAGAAAGCAACTTGTTTCTTCTCACTCACAGCTTTAAATGCGGCTCTAAGCGCAACTTCTGTCTTACCAAATCCTACATCTCCACAGAGTAAGCGATCCATAGGTTTCTTACTCATCATATCGTTTTTAACATCGATTACAGCTTGTGCTTGATCACGCGTTAAAGGATATTCAAACTCACGTTCAAATTCTTTTTGCATTTCTGTATCTTCACCAAATTGATACGCTATTTCATGTTCACGTGTACCATAGAGTTCAATGAGTCTCTCTGCGATATCTTTAACATTTTCTTTAATTTTTGCCTTAGTCTTCTTCCATTCATTTGACCCTAAAGTATGTAACTTAGGCACAACCCCTTCACGGGAGACAAACTTACGTACCAATTGGAATTGTTCGAGTGGAACGTATAAATTACTATCATTACGATAAACAATATGCAAAAAATCACGGTGAATTCCGTTTACTTCTTTGGTAATTGTCCCAATATATTGACCGACACCATATTGATGATGAACGACATAATCTCCTCTTTCAAGTTCTTGATAAGAATGAAGAGTTTCTGCTTCTTTAAACTTACTTTGGTATCGTCCTATATGAACGGTATGATTAAAGAGTTCTTTGGATCCATAGACTCGTATATGAGGTTCTAGTATTTCAAATCCTTCATCCAAGTCTTGATTTAATATCACCAATTGAGGTTTATCTGTTTGTTTAAGTCTTACCGAATAAGGTACTTTTAAATCTACCAACATCGGTAATAATTGTTTGATTTCATGTTCCTTCAAACAACAGATTACCAACATTTTCTCAGAATAATCTCTGAGCTCTTTGGCATGTTGGAGTAAACTCTCTTGCGGGACATCTAACTCTCTGAAAGGTAACTTCGCATGAGAACTCTTTGTTTCAAAGCGTCTGAAGTCAATTCTCTTATACCCAGCTAATCGATCATAGAGATGATTAAACACGTCGTATAAGGCAAATGCTTGATTGTGAGACGATAATTCTACACAATAATCAATGGTTTCATCTTGTAGGCGTTTAATATGCTCATCCACATCTTCAGTTGATGAGAGAATAATATGTGGATGTTCAAAGTATTGGAATAAATGACCCTGAGTCTTTGTTAACATTCGATATCGATATAAATGATTTTCTTTTAAATGATGTTCAATTAAGCCTAAATCTCTATCAATGACTTCAACAAGCTCAGAATATGCTTCATTTTTACGAACGAGTTTCTCTTTTTGAAGTTGAATTTCAACTTTTTCTTTAATTTCACTAATCTCTTGATCAGAAAAAATCAAATCACTACATGGTTGAATCGATATCGAATCAATTATGGATTGAGTTCTTTGAGATGTAATATCAAAGATACGAATACTTTCTATCTCTTGATCAAAAAATTCAATACGAATCGGTTGATCAGTATTAATAGGAAATACGTCAATAATACCCCCACGAGACGCAAAACAACTTGGTTGATCCACTTTAGTCACTTCAGTGTAACCAAGCTTTCTTAAATGTGATTTTAACTCCTCAAGTTGAATGACTTGGTTCACTTTAAGTTCAACACGATTTTCTTCAAAAAACTTAGGAAGAGGGTAATGACGAATCGCAGCACCTACATGCGTAATACAAATTAGATCCTTTTCAATACTTAATCGTGATAAGGTTTCCATTCGAATCGCATTAATTTCAGGTGATGCGGCGATTGCCTCAACTCTGAGTGATTCTTCTACAGGAAATAATACGACTTTATCTTCACACCAAAACTGTATTTTTTCATGGAGTTGTTGGGCTTGGTAAAGATTACTTTTAATAATTACGATAGGTCTAGGACTTTGTTTATAACTCGATGCGATTAAAAGAGCTTCTTGTGTAACGGATAGATGCGCAAAAGAGACTTTCCCGAGTGAAAAGTCTTGTATAAGTTGATTTGAGCTAAGTGTATTTAATAGTTCTTTCATTCTTGTGTGTTATATTTTGTCATCAAATCCACAAAAGATAGTTTCGTGAAGTCATCGCAACAATTCACTGCCCTTTGTAGAGCATTGGATAATACTGATTCATCTTCTTTACTAAACTTCCCTAAAACATAATCAGGGGTTGGAATTAATGGATTCTTATCGATACCAATTCTAAGTCTAGGAAATTCTTGGGTTCCGAAATGTTGAATCAAACTCTTCATTCCATTATGTCCACCAGCACTTCCCTTTTCTCTTAGTCTAAATTTACCAACGGGTAAGTCTAAATCATCATAGATTATAAGGATATCTTTGGGATCAATCTTATAGAAATCCATAACTAATCTTACGGCTTCACCCGATAAATTCATAAATGTTTGTGGTTTTACCAATAATACAGGCACATTATTTAGACTTGTTTGAACAATTTCACTTTTAAATTTAGTTTGCGTTTTTAAATTATCACGCTTAATTAATTCATCAATCACACGAAAACCGACATTATGTCGTGTTTTTTCATACATTTTTCCAGGATTTCCTAATCCTACAATACATTTCATCTTCACTATTATACACCAGCCTCACATGGATTAAAAAAGCTTAGTGACCTAAGCTTTATTTTTATCGTAAATAATCTTTAAACGTCTTTGATTACGTTCTCCAACACTTTCTGTACGAATGTATTTCATTTCGCTTAAGTATTGGTGAATCACTTTACGTTCATCATTTGGTAATGGATCAAGAGTAGCGGATACTTTTGTACGAACAACTGTCTTCGCAATACGACTTGCCATCGCGATAACCTTATCATAACGATCCGTTTTGTAGTTGTTGATATCTACAAGAACATTAAAGTGACGTCTGAACTCTGAATTAACAGCGCTACGTACAACTGTATTCAAGGAATGTAGTGTTTGTCCTGCTTTACCAATGAGAATCGCATTGTTTTCAGCATTTAACATTACTTTTAATCCTTCAGAATCTTGTCCTACAGTGACTTCTATTTCTAAGCCAATATTCTTAAAGAACTTAGAAATATAACTGTGTAAGAACTCTAATACATCGCTAATCGCATAAATCTCAGCAGTTGTTTGATTTCCAAAACCTAAGAAACCTGTTTTTTCTTCTTTGATAAAATAGGTAAGCTCACTTACAGGAACTGATTTTTCTTTTGAAGCTTGATTTAAGCAATCATCTAAATTTTTTCCTACATAAAGCTTCATACTATTTACCTACGCTTGGTGAAATATATTTAAATTGAATAAATACAGTTTGTGCAACTTGTGCTAAAGATGTAACTAACCAATATAGGGACATCGCTGTTGGCCAGCTAATCGCAATACCCATAATCATAACGAGTGAAACATACATCATCATTTCCATATTTGGAGCTGCTGATTTCTTTGAATCATCATGTGTAACATGTTTCTTTTCTTTAACTGGTGCAAATTTCTTTTGAAGGAACATTGGTAACTTCATTGAGATGAATTGGAATACACCCATTAATACATAGATTACAACAAACAAGTATACACCTTGGAAGAATGCGTCCATTGGAGTCGTTTGTAAGCTAGTACCAAATACTGAACCATTTACAACTGCCGCAGCACGTTGAACCGCTTGGTACATCGCAATAATAATTGGGAATTGGATAAACATGACAACAATCGATCCAAATGGATTAATATTGTGTTTTGAGTATAGAGCTTGCATCTCTTGACTCATCTTCATTTTTGATTGGTTATCTGTTTTTCCAGCATACTTATCTTGAATTGCTTTTAATTCAGGATTAATGATTTGCATCTTTTGTGAAGCAACGGTTGATTTAATTGTGAAACTTAATGTTAATAACTTAATTAAGATCGTTACAATTACAATCGACATAACAACACCAACATATTGATTGATGAAGTTAATCGCTTGAGATATAGGATATACAAAGAAAGCAGAGAACCAACTTTCATTCGCTAAGATATCACCGATGGTCGTATCCAAGTGAATAATCTTATCCGGCATAATCAACTTCGTTTCTGGATCAATAACATTTGTACACGCAGTGAGCGTAATAAGTAGCCCAAGTGCTATCCATAACTTTTTGTTTTTAAACAACTTTTTCATTCAAATCTCCTATAAGGCCACTATTAGCCTTTGATTTAATTTTGATAAAACACTGATTTAATGCTTCCTTATTCAACTCATAATGGTAATTTTTATAACCATTCCTTACCATAATAACACAATCAAAGTTTTCTTTAAATTCAGTTATATCAATACACATCATTCTAACTTGTCGTTTAATTAAGTTTCGATCAACAGCAGTCCCTAATTTACGACTAACAGAAATTCCAATACGACTATTCTCTCTTTTTCTAGGTACATAATACACAGTAAAAGACGGATTGGAAACAAATTTTTTTGTTTGTATAATCTTTTGGAATTCTTCGTTTTTCGTAATTCGATTTATCTTCTTCATAAAAGATTAAAAAAAGTCACCATTAGGTGACTTTTATGCCGACAAAACCTCTCTGCCTTTAGCACGACGTCTTGCTAAAACTTTACGGCCTCCGACCGTTTTCATTCTAGCTCGGAAACCGTGGACCTTTTGGTGTTTTCTCTTGCTCGGCTGATAAGTTCTTTTCATATGAGCCACCTCCACTTCATGTTGATACAAATTGAACAATTGCCTCTAGATTATAACGAAAGA
>JAJZTY010000051.1 GCA_021847325.1 Bacillota bacterium | reverse complement strand
CCGCTCGGTAAATCATAGGTATATGCCCCACCAGTCCAAGATTCATTCCCAAAGTCTTCAAAATCATCACTATATATTGAATTCTTCATGGTTATTTCTTAGGCTTAATTACTTCTTTAAAGCTCATGTATGGACGTAATGCGACTGGTATATTAACCGATCCATCTTCATTTAAATTGTTTTCTAAGAAAGCAATTAACATTCTTGGTGGCGCAACAACCGTATTATTTAATGTATGCGCAAAATACTTTTCATTTTCACCTTGAACACGAATTTGTAGACGTCTAGCTTGTGCATCTGTTAAGTTTGAACAACTTCCAACTTCAAAATATTTTTGTTGGCGTGGAGACCAAGCCTCTACATCTACAGATTTACTCTTTAGATCAGCTAAATCACCTGAACAACATTCTAATACACGTACAGGAACATCCAGTGAACGGAAGAAGTCTACAGTATTGTTGTAAAGGACCTCAAAGTATTTTTTACTATCCTCAGGTTTACATACAACAATCATTTCTTGTTTTTCGAATTGATGAATACGATATACACCACGTTCTTCAATACCATGTGCTCCAACTTCTTTTCTAAAACATGGAGAATAACTGGTATAGAGATAAGGTAAATCCTTCTCGTCTAAGATTGTATCAATAAATTTACCAATCATGGAGTGTTCACTTGTACCAATAAGATACAAATCTTCTCCTTCAATCTTATACATCATGTTTTCCATTTCCGCGAAGCTCATAACACCTGTCACTACTTCTGAACGAATCATGTAAGGAGGAATTACATAATCAAATCCACGATCAATCATAAAATCTCTTGCATAACTCAATATTGCGGAATGTAAACGTGCTACATCCCCAATTAAGTAATAGAATCCATTACCACTTGTTTTACGAGCCGCATCTAGATCGACACCACCAAATCGTTCCATAATATCAATATGATATGGTACATCAAATGATTTTAATGCTGGTTCACCAATTCTTTGACGCTCAACATTTTCACTATCATCTTTTCCAAGAGGGACGGTTTCATCAATAATATTTGGAATTACTAACATTCTTTGACGAATTTCTTGTTGGAGTGGTTCTTCACTTGCCTCAATCTCAGTTAATTCAACCGCAAGTTCTTGAACTTGTTTTTTAATTGCTTCAGCTTCATCAAACTTCTTCTGACCCATTAAAACGCCAATTTGTTTACTTAATTTATTACGTAAACCACGTAATTCGTCTGCACGTGTCTTGGTTTGACGATATTTAGCATCTAATTCAAATACTTCATCCACAAGATTCAACTTGGAATCTTGGAATTTTTTACGCATATTCTCTTTTACTAATTCTGGATTCTCACGAATCAATTTAATATCTAACATTTTTTCATTCTCCTTTAAAATAAAAAAAACCCTTGTAAGGGACGATTGTTTACCGTGTTGCCACCCTCGTTGAAATGTTTCACGTGAAACATAACCACTCATACAGGTAACGGTTGCGCCGGAAGTAAACTTCACTCAGGGGTGGAATTCAATGATGTGTATTACAAGTTTCACCTACCCTTGTATCTCTAAAAAACACAACCTTGATTAGTCCCGTCTTAGTTTATGCATTTATTGTATAAAGTGAACACCAATAAGTCAAGAATACCCCTATTTAACAACACTAAAGAATTGCTTATCATCTTCATTGATATGATTTATAAGAACCTTCTCAACTAAAAACGACATAAACGCTGCTAAAGATATATCTCCATTCATCGCTTTCTTAAGAATAATCTCATATTCAGATAACAATCGATTGTGAATCGAACGATGTTCCATATAATTCACAAATCCTTTACTAAGAATAATTGCCTCTTCACGTACAAAATGTTCTCTAATATGTTTAGTTAGTGTGTCGATTGACTCGTAAATTGTATCAATAGGATAAGAATTAATAATCAAATCATGTAATTTATTGACTTGAGATGCTAATAACATATGATCTTGATCTATCTCGCGATTTCCAGATTCTAAATCCTTAGTCCATACAAATCGATTAAAATGTTGAGGCAACGCTTCATCATCAAGCCATGATACCCAACGATCTCTACCTGTTTGTTTTGCTTGATATAAAGCTAAGTCTACTCGTTTAAACCAATCTTCTAAAGGTTCATCTTTATCGTATGACGCAACTCCAATAGAAACTGTTATATTACCTATTACATTAAATTTTGCATTTCTAAAATTTTGACATATTTTCTCAGCTACAAGTCCTGCTTGTTCATTACTTGTTTCAGGAATTATAATCACAAATTCTTCACCACCCCATCGATAAATACGGTCACTCATGCGAACGGAGTCTCTTAAAATTTGTGATGATTGAATTAATACTTCATCTCCAACTAAATGTCCATACGTATCATTTACCAACTTAAATCGATCTAAATCAACCATTAACATCGATAATTTTGATTTATTTCGATTGGTAATTGCGATTAAAAACGCAATGTCATGATCAAAATAATGTCTGTTCGCTAGTTTTGTAAGATTATCAATTAATGCTAATTTACTTAATTCAGTATTTTTTTCTTCCAACTTAATTACAGATTGAGTTGTTTCTATCCATATAAACAACGAAAACCATATACTAATTGTAATCATTGCGACAATATAATAAATACCCGTTGAAAATCCTTGATCAACAAGATACATCTCACTCACTATTGTATTAAATGTGAAAACAACTCGTGATAACCATACAACCGAACTAATCAATGAAATCGATAATATGATATTATTTATCGATTTATGAACATTTTTCTTATTTATTATGGATATATAAATTAAATCAAATAGAATAATCGCCATTATTAACGAAACAACGATAATTCTAGCGTTAAGACTGAAGTCTATATACGTAAAGTAGTGCAAGAAAATGATAGCAATCACTATGTATGCGAAAAATCGTTTTGCGATTGGTTTTAATGAGTATAATACTCTAACACCAATAACAACAAACAACTGGCTCAACAAAACTAAGAAGTTAGTAAATATGAAACTTATCCAATCCGGAAAATTCTTTTGAAAGAATAATAGAATATACGTAAATGTCAAAGATAAAAATGTCATTAAGTAATATAGCAAATATTTTTCTTTACGAACACGATAAATTATTATAGACATCAAAAAATAAACAAATGAAAGAATAACCATTACTAAATTAAGTGTAAGAGCATCGAACATACTCTAATTATAGCAAGTAAATAAAAAGTAGCTATTATTTCATAGCTACTTCGTTAATTATTTAACTTCTTCAACACTTTCTTCGACTACTTCTTCGACTTTTTCGACAACTGCGACTGTTTGTAAGGTTTGATCATCTTTAACATTGATTAATCTAACACCTTGAGTACTACGTCCATAGACCCCAACCGTTTCAAGATTAATACGAATAATTACTCCCTCAGATGTTACCATAAGTAAATCTTCATCACCTTTAACAGCTTTTAGTTCTACAAGTGGTCCATTCTTTTCCGTTATATTAATTGTTTTAACACCTTTAGCACCACGGCTAGTTAAGCGATAATCAGTTAATTCAGATTTCTTACCGTAACCATTTTGTGTTACAGATAATATGTATTGTCCTTCTTTATCCGTCGCCATACCAACAGCTTCACAACCATCTGTATTAAATCCTTTTACACCACTCGCGGTACGTCCCATAGCACGAACATCTTGTTCATTGAATCGAACAGCTTTACCATTGGATCCAGCAATTATGATTTCATCTTGACCGGTTGTTAGTTTAACACTTAAAAGTTCATCGTTATCTTTTAGTGTTATCGCTATCTTACCCGTTTGACGAATGGATTCAAATTCACTAACATGAACACGTTTAACAAGTCCAAGCTTTGTCGCAAAGAATAGGAAATTACCTTCATGATCAGGATTAATAGACACAAGCGCACGAATCTTCTCGTTCTTATCCATATCTAATAAATTAATAACAGGAATTCCCTTACCAATTCTACTAGCTTGAGGAACTCGATATCCTTTAATACGATACACACGACCTAAATTTGTAAATAACATTAAGAAGTCATGAGAGTTCATCGTTAAGAATTGATCAACAACATCATCCTCATTAACACTCATTCCTTTAACACCTTTACCTCCACGATTCTGTGTCTTATAGGTATCGACATTAGTACGTTTAATATATCCGTTTGTTGTCATTGTAACAACAACATCTTCTCTCGGGATAAGATCTTCATCTTCCATATCAAAATCAGAATCGACTATCTCTGAACGGCGTTCATCATTGAAACGACGTTTTACTTCTGTCATTTCTGTCTTAATAATATCGACAACTCGATAATGATTCGCAAGTATATCTTGATAATCTTGAATAGATACCATTAACTCTTGGTATTCTGCTTCAATTTTTTGACGTTCAAGACCTGTTAAACGTCTAAAACGCATATCCAAAATAGCTTTTGCTTGAATTTCAGATAAACCGAATTGTTCCATCAAACCATAAAGTGCTGTAGTATCATCTTTACTGGAACGAATTAAATGAATAATCGCATCAATATTATCTAACGCTATACGTAAACCTTCTAAAATATGAGCTCTTTCAAGTGCTTTAGTCAGTTCGTATTGTGTTCTTCTACGAATAACTTCAATTTGATGTTGAATATAATACTCAAGTATTTCTTTTAAATTCAATAATTTAGGGGCATTATTGACTAATGCTAGATTATTAACACCAAATGTTGTTTGAAGGGATGTCATTCGATATAACTGATTTAAGATAACTTCACTTTGAACATCTCTTCTTAATTCAATCACAATTCTGATACCTTCACGATTGGATTCATCTCTTAGATCAGTAATCCCTTCAATTTGTTTATCACGAACTAAAGACGCAATTTTTTCTACCATTGCGGCTTTATTGACTTGATATGGGATTTCTCTAACAATAAGTAATTTCTTACCATTTGATAACTCTTCAGTATCAATCTTAGAACGAATTACAATGGAACCACGTCCTGTTTCAAATGCTTGTTTGATTCCAGCACGACCTAAGATAGTTGCGCCAGTTGGAAAATCTGGTCCAAAAATATAATTTTCCATCAATTCTAAAATGGTTATATCAGGATTTTCCATAACTGCGATAGCCGCATCGATTGTTTCTCCTAAATTATGAGGTGCAATATTGGTTGCCATACCAACCGCAATCCCTGTCCCACCATTTACTAAGATATTTGGGAAACGTGAAGGCATTACTGTCGGTTCTTTTTCTTCACCATCGTAGTTATCCGCAAAATCAATCGTATCACGATTAATATCACGAACAATTTCCATCGCGATCTTTGACATACGTGCTTCTGTATAACGCATAGCAGCTGCACCATCACCATCGATGGAACCAAAGTTACCATGTCCTTCAACTAACATATAACGATAAGAGAAGTCTTGAGCCATACGAACCATAGAATCATAGACTGCTGTATCACCATGCGGGTGATATTTACCAATAACATCCCCAACAATACGAGCTGATTTCTTAAAAGGTTTATCTGCAACAATACCCAAATCATTCATAGAATATAAAATTCTACGATGAACGGGTTTTAATCCATCTCTTACATCTGGTAATGCTCTTTGAACAATAACGCTCATTGCATAGTCTAAGAATGAGGTTTTCATTTCTGAAGAGATATTTACATGCTTTATACGATCAAATTGTACTTCTTCCATGTTTTCTCCCTCCTATATATCCAAATTCTTAACGAATTGTGCATTTTCGACAATATAATTACGTCTAGGTTCAACTTCATCACCCATTAACATATCAAATACCATATCGGCTTCCATCGCATTCTCTACACTTACTTTGATTAAAGTACGAACACTTGGATCCATGGTTGTATCCCATAATTGTTCCGCATTCATTTCACCTAAACCTTTATAACGTTGAATATTGGTTTTTTCACCTAATTCAAGTCTAAACGCATCAAGTTGTTCTTCTGTGTAAGCATATCTCTCTTGATTACCCTTGCTAATCTTATAAAGAGGAGGTTGTGCAATATAAATATGCCCAGCTTCTACAAGTGGTTTTAAGAAACGATAGAAGAAAGTTAATAACAAGGTACGAATGTGAGCACCATCGACATCGGCATCGGTCATAATAACAATCTTATGATAACGTAGTTTCGCAAGATCAAGTTCATCCCCAAATCCAACACCAAATGCCGTTAACATTGAACGAATTTCGTTATTATCAAAAATACGATGTGCACGTGCTTTTTCTACGTTTAGAATCTTACCTCTTAATGGTAAAATCGCTTGAAATTCGCGATTACGTCCTAATTTAGCACTTCCACCCGCAGAATCCCCTTCCACGATGTAGATTTCGCAAAGTTGTGGATCTCGACTTGAACAATCTGCTAATTTACCTGGTAGCGAAGATATTTCTAAAGCACCTTTACGACGAGTTAATTCACGTGCTTTCTTGGCTGCTAATCGAGCTTTTGAAGCCACAACTGCTTTATCTATAATAATTTTCGCATCACTTGGATTTTCTAATAAATAACGTTCCAATTGTTCCGCAAAAATATTAGAAACAATCTTACGAACTTCACTATTTCCTAGTTTAGTTTTAGTTTGTCCTTCATATTGAGGATCTGGATGTTTAACTGAAATAATCCCGGTTAAACCTTCACGAACATCTTCCCCTTGTAATGCTTCTTCATCCTTTTTAAGAACACCACTTTCTTTCGCATAATTATTAATAATACGTGTTAAAGAAAGTCTAAATCCTTCTTCATGTGTACCGCCTTCATGCGTATTGATGTTATTACAGAAAGAATAAATATTTGGCATATAACCATCATTGTATTGAATTGCGACTTCAACCTGAATACCATCTTCTTCACCCTCTACATACACAATTTCAGGGTGAATTGGAGTCTTATTTTTATTGATATATGCAACATATTCTTTAATTCCACCTTTGTAAAGATAAGTAAAATTAGAAGGATCATGTCTTTCATCGATAAAATCAATTTTTATCCCTTTATTCAAGAATGCGATTTGTTGTAAGCGATCTTTTATCACATTGTGGTCATACTCAATGGTTTCAGTAAACACTAAAGGATCCGCCTTAAAACGAACCGTACTGCCATGAATATCAGTATCACCTACAACCTTTAACTCTGATTCAGGTTTACCACCCTCCACAAAGCGCATAAAATACTTCTTACCATTTAAATGAACCGTTACTTCCAACCATTCAGATAACGCATTAACTACAGATGCCCCAACACCATGTAAACCACCAGAGACTTTATATGCGCCTCCACCAAACTTACCACCGGCATGTAATACGGTAAAAATAGTCTCTACAGAAGACTTCCCTGTTTTTTCATGAATACCAACTGGCATACCACGACCATTATCAACGACAGTCACGATATTTTCTTTATCAATTGTCACAACGATATGATCTGCATAACCAGCCAATGCTTCATCGATAGAGTTATCAACGATTTCCCAGATTAAATGATGTAAACCTCTTTGTGAAGTTGACCCAATATACATCCCAGGACGCTTACGTACGGCCTCTAATCCCTCTAAAACTTGAATATCATCCGCAGTATACGAATGATCTACTGGTGTATTAAAATTACTCATCAATTCGACTCCTTTCAACAACCTTACCTTGATTCACTTCAAAGATACTAACATGATCTTTTGTCCATAATCGGACATCTTCTAAATCGGTGGTTGTTATGATTGTTTGAGTATTTTGATGTAATACCTCAAACAACGCTTCTCTTCTTTTTATATCCAACTCACTGAACACATCGTCCAACAAGAGAATTGGTTTACTTCCCGTCATTTCTTCTATAACTTCAATTAATGAACACTTCAAAGCCACAATAATCAAACGTCTTTGACCTTGAGACGCCACATTAATAACTTCATTCTCATCGATATAAAACTCAAAATCATCACGATGAATCCCAACATGCGTCATCTTAAGATATTTATCTCGATCAAAACTCTTTTGATATTTATCCAATAAATCTGATTTAATTGACTCAGACCAGTCAACTGGACCAGAATAATGAATACGAATGATACTATTTGAAATAGATAACTTTTGATAATACTTAGAAATTATTTGATTTAATCGATCCACAAACCCCGTTTTAAAACGAATAATATCACATTGCAAATCAACTAATTTCGTCGTCAATACTTCTAAATACGCATCATCTAAATTATTTCCTTTTAAATACAGATTTCTTTCCTTCAAAACCTTTAGATATTGATTCAATAAATCCATATAAAAAGGATTTATTTTACCTAACTCTACATCAATTAATTTACGTCGAGATTTCGGCGATGTTTCAAACAAATCCATATCAGAAGGAGAAAACATAACCGCATTCATTTTACCAATGAATTCACTACTTTTTTTTAAGGGTTGATTTTGATAAAACAACGTTTTACCTTTATCATGAATCACAACCTTTAGTTGTATATCTCCATGATTTTCTAAGACAGCTCGACACAATCCTAAAGTTTGAGCCGAACGAATACACAGTTTCTCATCTTGAATACGATGAGAACGTCCAGTTGAAAGAAAATAAATAGATTCTAATAAATTTGTTTTACCTTGAGCATTATCTCCAATAAAAACATTGATATTAGGATTCAATAGTAAATCGAGACTCTCATAATTACGAAAATCTCTTAAATGAATTGATTTTAGTTTCATTACTCAATCGTATAAGATTTTCCTTCAATATCAATCACATCTTTTGGATATAATTTACGACCTCTGCGATCTTCTTTTTCACCATTAACTTTAATCTTTAAAGTCTTAACCGCAATTTTAGCTTGACCACCAGAATCGATCCAATCCGTCATCTTCAACAGTTGTCCAAGCGTAATATAAGGCGTTGAAATGCGAATCATTTATAACCCTTCTTTCCTGTGCAAATACTCACAAATTATATCATAAAAACACCCTAATTGTTAGGGTGTTGTGTACGATTATGAGTATGTTCTAACTGGTAAAATCAACTGTAATATAGAGTCATCATCAACGTTTCGAATTATAAATGGTTTCATTTCACCACTGAATTCTAACTTAACAATAGAACCATTTAATACACGAACTGCGTCAAATACATAACGACCACTAAATGATATTTCTAAAGGATTTCCTTTGTAGTTAATAGTAGTCAATTTTTCAATAGATGATCCAACTTCTTGAGATTTTGTACTAATCACAACTTCATTTTGATTAGCACTCAATTTAATAATAGAAATACCTTCACTCTTAATAAATGAAGCTCTATCAATTGCGTTTAAGATATCACGAGCATCAAGTGTTAACTCATACATAAACTCCGTAGGAATTAAACGACTCGTTTCAGGATATAAACCATCAATTAAACGTGTTTGAATAACCGTATGATCAATCCAGAATTGAGCTTTCTTATCACTCACACAAATTAATACTTTTTCATCACGTTCTAATGTTTTAGCAACTTCACTCAAACTCTTAGCTGGAATCGTAATATTAAATTGATTTGTACTATCAACATTTACTGTTTTCTTTGCCAATCTAAAACTATCTGTCGCAACACATTCAAGCACATTACCATCACATTTAAAATTAACACCAGTTAATACTGGACGTGTTTCTTTATCACTTGTCGCAAAACTTGTTTGAGTAATAATTTTTAATAAAACATCCGCATCAATTTCAAATTGTTTCGTTGGCATTGAGAAATCAATCGATGGATAATCTGATGATTTCATACCATTAATATTAAACTCTGCAGAATGACCGCTAATTTTAGTTAGAGATCCATCTACTACTTCTACAATCAATTCATCCGCATCAATCTTACGAACAATTTCAAGGATGTATTTAGCTTCTATAACAATAGAACCTTCTTCTTTAATTTCAAAAAAAGCATCTTGTTTATCTGCTTTAATCACTTTCTGAATTGAAACATCCGAATCACTACCCGTTAAAACTAATTCATTGTTCTTCGCTTCAATCTTTATTCCAGATAACCATGGCAATGGAGAATTCGATGAGATGGCTCTAGAGACAATCGACAATGCATTGAAGAAGACTCTTTTTGATATTCTGAAATTCATAAGCTAAACCTCCTTTAGTATCTTTAGAGAATAATTATTATTAAGGCTGTTGATAAGTGGATAAACATCGAAATATCCTTTATATACAATGATATTTTAACATTTTTTGATGTTAATTAAAAGTGAATAGATGTGTATAACTTTTAATTATTAATTAATTTTTCTAACTCAATTAAAGCTTGTTTATAATTAATATCTGATTTAGAATTACGTTCTACTTTTTCACACGCATTCATAACGGTCGAATGATCACGTTTACCAAATTCCTCACCAATTTTAGAAAAAGGTAAATCTAAACACTTTCTACAGAAATACATCGCTATATGACGTGCTGTCGCAATATTCTTTGTACGAGTATTTGAAGATAATTGTTGTTTTGTTAAACCATAATAATCAGATACAATTCGTTTAATCTTATTAACAGATAATTCATTTTTATCTGTAGTGCTATTTCCTTTAAATGCAGCTAAAGCAACTTTAAAATCAATTCTTTCACTTCCACTAAAATTAATGGAATAGAATAATAAACGATTTAAAGCTCCTTCTAATTTACGAACATCTTTATTAAAATTGGTCGCAATATAATTTAAAACTTCATTATCAATTGTAGACGCATCCACTGATTGATGTTCTAATCTAAATTTTAGGATTGCTAATGCAGTCTCAAACTCAGGAGAATCCATCCCAACAGATAACCCAGATGAGAAACGACTAATTAAACGATCCTCTAATCCCTTTATTTCAGATGGATTACGATCACTTGTTAATACAATTTGTTTCTTATTGTTCACTAATTCATTAAAAATATTAAAGAAAACCTCATGAGACTTCTCTTTACCAGCAATAAATTGAATATCGTCCATCAATAATACATCTAGATGATTCATTTTTTCTTTAAATTTTTCAATTGAATTATCTTTGATTGAATTTACAACTGAAGTCACAAAATCCGTACTCGAAGTATAAAAAACATTCTTGCTTGGATCGTTCTGTTTAATATAATTACCAATAGAATTTAATAAATGAGTCTTACCTAAGCCTGAATTCCCATAAATAAATAGAGGTGTATAAAATTTACCTGGTGTATAAGCACAAGCTAAAGATGCGGAATGCGCTTCTTTATTACTTGGACCTACAATAAAGTTATCAAATGTATATTCAGGCATAACATGATCATCTTCAATCACATATTCTTCCTCTTTACTTGAATTAATACTTTGAGATGTAATATCATTCTCTAAATGAACTTCACAATTTACAGAATGGTTTAAAATAGAACCTAAAATAGTTCCAATTAAATGTAACTTTTGAGACAAAATCATCTTCTGAAGATTAGTCGGAACGGCAATAATGGCTTTTTCTTCATTTAAGAAGACTAAATTTGATTCTTCAAAGTAGGTTTCGTAAACCAACTTGCCAATAGAAGAATCTTCTTTG
>JAJZTY010000050.1 GCA_021847325.1 Bacillota bacterium | reverse complement strand
ATCAGTTGTTTTGCGCTATAATCTGTACTGTCCAGGTACGGATTTAGCGCATGGTTAATAGTTATATTTTCCATACCTAAATTATACTAGAAAAGGTCCAAGCGTTTGCCTGGACCTTTTCATTTGTATTCTATTCAAAGCTGTTTATTCGTTACAGCCTCATCTTTTTATGGTGTTAAATTTTGATTCTGCTTTAAATTCAATAAACTATAATATTTTTTGATTTTTTTATTCTCTTTAATTGGATATTGTGTGTTTGATTTGTTCGTTAATGCCGCAGTACGAACTTGCATGGGTGTCTGGTTTTGAAAGCGTTTTTGTAATCGAACCGTATTATAGAAATGGATATATTTTTCTATAGCGTTCTTTAGGTCTTGAATACTTTCAAATTTGTATAAGTAATAACATTTCAGACTTTATGATGCCCCAGAACCCTTCTATAGGACCATTATCAATGCATTTACCAACACGAGACATACTTTGCGTTAGGCCATAATCATTAAGTTTTGTTTTAAATACTTTACTGGTGTATTGAAACCCTCTGTCTGAATGAAAAAGAGGTGTTGCTCCAGGATTAGCGATCATTGCTTTTTCAAATGTTTTAAATACGAGTGTATTATCGTTTCGATGACTTATTTCATAGGCAACGATACTTCGATCATAGAGATCAATAATAGCGCTTAGATAAAGTTTCTTTCCCGATTGTCTATCTCTGAATTCTGTAATATCTGTCACCCATTTTTGGTTGGGTGCACTAGCGCTAAAATCGCGGGCTAATAGATTTTCGGCAGATATTTCTGGAGTAGATTTTTGATACTTTGATTTCTTCTTACGGATTATGGACTGTAGACCCAGTAATTTCATCATTCGACGTACACGCTTCTTACTGTAGTGTTTATGATTCAATCGATTAATCCAATCCGTCATCCTTCGATAACCCAAAATTTGGTCAAACATCTCATGATATTCTAGAATGAGTTGCGCTAACTGATGATTCTCAATTTCGAAGGGTGTTTCAACTCGATTGAGCCACTTATAGTAACTTGAACGGTTAAGTTCTAATATATGACACATCCACTGAATGCTCCACTGATATTGTGTATGACAACTTTGAAGGGCTAGATATTGTGGTTCTTGTTTGACTTTGGAAAATAACGCCTCCTTTCGAATTCCTTCACTTTTTTTAAGAGAATCGTCTCTCTTTCTTTTAATTCTAGTTGTCTTCTTAATTGCTCATTCTCACGCTTTAAACGGTCTAACTCGCTGAGTTCTTCAGGAATCTTATGAATGCCTCTTCGATCGACTAATCCGTCTTCTCCGAACATTTCATATTTCTTCACCCATTGATAAACTTGTGAATAGGCTACCTTAAAATACTCAGCTGTATGTTTGTAGGAGGAATCATGATCAAGACAATATTTTACAATTTCAATTCTTTCTTCTAGGCTTGTTTTCCGTTTGGGTATCATGTATACAGCTCCTTTAGGATCATAATCCTTCAGTTTTTCATACCCATTATACTTCTTTACCCAATTATCGAGTGTCGTTATCGATGGAATACGATATTTCCTACATAATTCTCGATATGATCCGACTCCATTTAGATAATCGTGTATTGCACTTTCTTTTAATTCCTTGGAATAACCTGCATTTGTTTGTTTTACCTCAAAACCAATCCTTCCTTCTTTTTCGTAAATATTTTCCCATAGTCTTAATGTTGTGAAAGCTAATCCATATCTTGCATGAATGTCAGTAAAACTATTCTCGCCTCTTTGATATTCATTTATGATTTGTATTTTCTCTTCAATACTATATGAGCTTTTCCTTCCCATGAAAAAATCCCTCCTTTCGACTTTACATATTTGTATTGTCTACTTTGGTGGGATCATATCACTTAGTGCTTGTTTGTTTTTGATTCATAAATCCAACTAAAAACCTATTTTATATAGAGTAAAACGAAAGTTTTGTTTATAATAAAACTATCGTGAGGAAGAAATAAATGTTTAAGAAAATAATAATGCTGACCCTTATTTTGTTTGCTTTAGTTGGATGTAGCACACCAAAAGAAGAAGTAGTTGATGAGGAAGAGGTTGTTGAACCAGATGTTCCAGTGATTCGTAATCAGTTCGATGGTTCACCATTAGAAGATGGCGAAACACAAAAGTATAAAGCGGTAGCTGTTCTTATAAATAACTCTGCAGTTGCACGTCCTCATTATGGATTAAGTAAAGCGGATGTTGTTTATGAAGTCATTAAAGAAGAATATTTAGAAACACGATTCATGGCGATTTTTGAAGGTGAGTTTCCTGATAAAGTTGGACCATTAAGATCGATTAGAGTTCCATTTGTTCGTATCTATAACGAATGGCAAACTGCACTTGTTCATTACGGCGGTGCAGGACCTGTTGCTCAAAACGGAAAGAAGAATCCAGATTCCGTTAATGCCTTGGCTCTATTACAGAAATCTTATGTCCCTTATCGTTTTGATGCCGTTGCCGGAATCAACGATAAATACTTCTTTAGAACAAACGATAAACCAGCTCCACATAATGCCTTTATCAAACTTGAAGACGCATCCAAAGATTTCCCTGATGTATGGGTCAAAGATCATTTCACATTTGATGAAGAAGAAATTAGTACCAGTACAGATAATGCAAGCTTTGTTGAAATTGATTACCCTACTGAAACAGCCAATAAAGTAAGTTATGAATTCGACAAAACAAATAAATATTACAATCGTTTTATCAATGATAAACCCCATGTTGATGCTTTATATGATACACAAATCCATACGACAAATATCATTGTTCAATACCTAGAACATACAGAAGTCAATGGATATGTACTTGTTGAGTTGAAGTACAGAGGCGATGCGGATTATTTTGTGAATGGTAAACATATTAAAGGGTATTGGGTAAAAGACTTTGAAGGTGATATTACTCGTTGGTATCTTGAAGATGATCAACCCTTTGTGATGTTACCTGGAACGACTTATATTCAAATTGTTCCCATCGGTTTTGAGATTAGTTGGAATTAATCAATTAATAAAGAAGTCAAGTGACTTCTTTTTTTTACGATATTTAGCTATTATTAATTTCTTATTGATTGTTACCTTTATTTCGACTTAATCATTCTAATGAAGAATCTTAAAATGAAATTACTTTAATTAAGTATTAATCCTTTTACTTATTGGATTAAATGCAATCTAAACATCCTTTTAGAGCTTAGTTCAACTTATTCAATCAATGATATTAGTATTTTTTAGATAAATAAATATACATAGCTGTGTAGGTCATAAATCCTATCCCAAATAAAACTTCAAATATCATTACCGGTCTAAAGTTATTAATAATCGTATAAGTATCACTCGCCAAATAACTCATTAGAATAACAAACATTACACTAATAAAAGCATTTGATTGAGCTCGTTCAAGAATAAACTTTTCTCGTTCATCTTGTGTTTTTTTAGACTCACTGTACTGCATTGCGCCTGAACTAAAAATTGCTAAAGCAGTCGATAATTTAAGTACTAAATCATATCGATAAATAAGCCCAATTATCAAAAGCAAGGCATAAATAATCATTATTAATACAGAGTATTTTATTTTCATCTTTTTTCTCCGTTGCTCATAAACCTACATCCTTTTATCAAAATACTTAAAAAACAAGAAATTTATTCCATTCATCATGATATAAACAACAGCAGTCGCATATCTTATCCAAGAATTATTTAAGATAAACCCAATTACGTTACCCATTATAAGCAATAGATTAATAAAGTTTAAAGTCATTGATGCGGACTTGCCTTTGACTAAGAGCGTTCTTTCATCTTTAGCGAGTTCATCCGCTTTATGATCTAGCCCTGGCGTCATTTTATGATAATAGATGCTGTAAACACTAGCCAACATAACTGAACCGAATAGACCTGAGATTGATTGATAAAGATTGTTTTGACCACCCAATAACACAAATATAGTAGTTCCTATAAAATACCCCATAAAAGAACTTACAGCTAGTAGCACATAATATCGATTAACTTTCTTTTCCATTGTCATCCTCCTCAAATATAAATAGTAATTCAATGCTTGTTTTAAATAATCTCGCTAATTTAAAAGCTAATTGAATCGATGGATTATATTTACCGTTTTCCAATGAGTTTATTGTTTGACGAGAAACCCCTAGTTTATCCGCCAACTCTTCTTGTGTATAGTTAAACTTCTTTCTTATTTCTTCTAAATTGTTCTTCATATATTGTTCTCTTTTGTGTCAAGTGTGCTTTACATAAAGTATAGCTAATACCTCTTATATGTCAAGCATACTTTACTATTTAAATCCAATATCAACGGATTAAATCATTTAATCTACAAAATAAAGATTTGATTTGTAGCTAGTAGGAGATAGATTATCTTCCTATTTTAATCGTATCTAGAAGTATTGATACAATTCAAAACTAAATAGTATAACCTGTATCATGATAAATCCCTATGATATACTTGACTATATTCGTCATCGTAACAATTAAAAGTTAACTTTTCTTGATATATTTATAAACAAGGATGAATCTACATGTAAATCGAAACGTGCTCAATTTTATGTATAATTACCCTAATTTTCTAACTTAAAAACCGAATAACCTTAACCCGTCTTAGGAGAACATATGTCACAATCCTTACTTAATCAGCACCTCGAATTCTTTTACACAGACGCTACCAAATCGTTGTCGTTTCGTAAACTCAGTTAAAGAATTTAAAACAAGCTATTGAAGAACGTGAAACATTAATTAATGAGGCATTGCGACTCGATCTAAATAAATCTGAATTTGAAGCTTTTACCACTGAAGTTGGTTTTTGTCTTAGTTCAATAAATCATACGTTGAAACATTTATCCTCTTGGGCAAAAGCACGCAAGTTTCGACTCCCCTATTGAACTTCTATTCAAAGTCTCAAATCATCCCTGAACCGTTAGGAACTGTGTTAATTATTGGACCTTATAATTATCCTTTTCAATTAGTGATTGAACCTCTGATTGGAGCCTTATCCGCTGGTAATACCGTAATTATAAAACCCAGTGAAAACGCAGTACATACTGAAAAAATTCTAGTTGAACTGATTGAGTCAACCTTTCAACCAGGATTGGTTTCAATCGTGACGGGTGATGAGAAAGTAACCAATGCATTAGTACATCTAAATTTTGATCATATCTTCTTTACCGGTTCCACAAATGTTGGCAAAATCGTTTATACGGTAGCGAGTCATAACCTGACTCCCGTTACTTTGGAATTGGGTGGTAAAAGTCCAAGCATTGTCGAAGAAAGCGCAAATTTGAGATTTGCGGCACGTCGAATCGCTTTTGGTAAGTTTATCAACGCAGGGCAAACTTGCATTGCGCCAGATTATGTGCTCGTTCAGTCTTCTGTAAAAGCCGCCTTTATCGAAGAACTTAAATCCATCATAAATCAAATGAAACTCGATCAAAATAGTTTTGGTAAAATTATCCATGAACGTCATTTCGATCGATTGAAACATTTAATCGATCCACATAAAGTCATATATGGTAATCAATCCGATAAGAAGCATCTCTACCTAAGCCCTACTCTATTGGATAATGTCACATGGAATGATGCGATTATGAGTGAAGAGATCTTTGGGCCATTACTTCCAATCTTAAGTTTCGATTCAATGGATGAATGCATTGAAACCTTGAGAAGAAAAGAGAAACCTTTGGCTCTATATCTCTTTACAAAAAATAAAGAGGTTGAGAAAAAAGTATTCACAAAATTGTCGTTTGGTTCTGGAGCGATTAATGATACGATTATACAGATTAATAATCGTGATTTACCTTTTGGTGGTGTTGGATCTTCAGGTATTGGCTCATATCATGGTAAGACTTCGTTTGATACTTTTTCTAATCTAAAAGCACGATTAAGAAGAGCTCCTTTTTTGATCTCGATATTTTATACCCCCCCTATTCTAAAACTATATTAAAATTAATTCGACGTTTGATGAAATAATACAAAACAATATTAAAAGTACTAGCTTTCTAGTATTTTTTTTACTCATTATTATCCAAATATACATCTTATGTGCTATAAGTTACACTAGCGAGTCGTAGTATTTGAAGCAGCCGCTCTCTGTTGTGACATTACCGCATCAATCGCTAAGACAACCGCTAAGGCATTTAACTCATCTCTTGAATCTACGATATCAAGAACATAAGTATCTCCCCATGTTAACCATTCTTTCTTAATGGAAACGACAACACGTCCTTGACTAAGAATCTCATATTCATGTGCCCAAAAATTGCCGTCAACTTCCCAATCAAGACCTAAGACAGAGTATCGAGGTTTTAGAAATGAGAATTCTTTGACGATTTCAGCAACTTGTTGGCCATCGACATAAACAAAGAAACGAGGTAAAAAACTCCACACTTTCTGTTGGAAGTATATGCGTTCAACTTGATTCTCATCATAGACATGAAGTTTCTTCCCTATTGTAAAAATCTCTCCTTCAACAAAATAACGATCTGTTCCATTTTCATCTTTAACCGTAAATTTGTCATTGAATGAAAATACCTTTTGTTTAATATATAGTTTCAATTAATCGTACCTCCAATGTTTATATTTTACATGCTTAAAGCATAATTTGTATCTTATATATCTTTTCTTATATAAAACTAACTAAAGCATAGTATTTTTCATAAAAAAAGGAGAAGATTCTATAAATTCAAAATCTTGTTAATCAATATTAAATTCAATAGTACAAGACCATTATCTATTGTAAAAATGCTATGAGCTTAACTTAATAGTATAATAATTTCATAGAGTAAATATGATTGCACAAAAGCCATTGCGGGTTGAATGGCTTTGTAAGTTATTTGAGATGAGTTACTATTAATAGACTATGCAGATACTTCTTCTT
Source organism: Bacillota bacterium (assembly GCA_021847325.1). Lineage (GTDB taxonomy): Bacteria > Bacillota_I > Bacilli_A > Erysipelotrichales > Erysipelotrichaceae > UBA2212. The sequence continues at coordinate 4,749 of JAJZTY010000050.1, read as the reverse complement.
GGGATACTGGTTTCTTTAAAAATTTTAATACTAATGCTGTAACGAGTGAGCCTATTAAGATCGCAGCAACAAACCATAATTTATTCCCAACCACAGGAAGAACTATGAATCCCCCATGCGGTACTGGACAAGTAACATTACCAAATGCAGCAATAAGCGCAGCTGTAATGCCTCCTAATATAGTTGCCGGATAGACAGCTTTTGGATCTTTTACTGCATATGGAATGGCACCTTCAGTAATTCCTAGACATCCAATAATACCGACCGCTTTAGCGTTTTCTCTCTCTTCTTTTGTAAACTTATTTTTAGCAATTAAAGTACCTAAGAATATGCCAATTGGAGGTACAGAAACTAATACACGGAAGATTCCATTCGGCTCTAATACACCTTCATTAATTAAAGCAAGTGTGAACATTGATACTGATTTTGTAACTGGTCCACCGAAATCTATTTCTGCAAAAACACCCATAAATGTAGCAAATGCTATCTTATTTGTACCATTAAGTGTTGCCATAAAACTAGTAAGTGCATTCATTAACCATGAGAATGGTGTTGCGATTATAAAGTAATAAAATAAGCCAAGTACTAATACAGTGAAAATTGGAATAATTAAGATTGGCATAATACTACGGATTGTTGGATTTTTAGCTATTTTCCAACCTTTAATCCATTGCGCCATATACCCAGCCATTAAACCTAAGACGAGTGCCCCAAGGAAACCAGCCTTAACATCAACTCCGCCTACTGAAACAGTACTATTTGTAATAAATCCAAGAATAAACCCTGGAGTCAAACCTGGTCGTCCAGCAACTGAGTAAGCGATGTAAGCTGAGAAGACTGGTATCATCATAGTCATCCCAGCTTTACCTAGCTGATTTAGATACGTCATTATTCCTGGTTGAGGAACTAATCCTGTCGCAGTTTGATTTGCACCTAGTAATGAAATAGCAAGTATTACACCACCAGCTACAATGACAGGCATCATGAATGAAACGCCACTTAGTAAATGTTTTTGAACATCTTTTAGAAAATTCTTCATCTTTTCTCCTTTTATTTAGTTAATAAAACCGCTTCATCGACTAGATTAGCAGTATCTTTGATAGCACGATCAACTGGTACCCGCAGTATTGGTTTGCCATCAAAACGATCCTCACCTTCAATAACTATTGAAACAGCTAAGATGACCACATCTGCATCTTTAACATCATCATCATCAAGCTCGTTTTCAGCACCTAAACTTCCTTGTGTTTCAATTTTATATTCAAAACCTCTTTTTTTCAGTTCTTGCTCTAAACACTCTTGTGCCATATAAGTATGGGCAATTCCTGTAGGGCAAGCTGTTATACCAACTATTTTCATATTTCTGTCTTTCCTATACTTTCATTTATTTGATTCAATAAATTAAATGCTACTTCGCTATCCTTCGATAAACGTAGTTTTTCACGAAACTCTTCATGCATTAATTTTCTACTAATATTCGATAAGTACTTTAAGTGAAGATTTGAACCACTCTCTTCAGGAGTTCCAATAAGGAAAATAAGATTGACTCGTTCATCATTCTTTTCATCCCAATGCAAATCATTCTTTAACCTTAAAAACGCAATAAATGGTTTTATAACCGCTAAACTTCGACAGTGAGGAATCGCTATACCATATCCAATTGATGTTGGTAACATCTCTTCTCGCTTCATTGTTTCTGAAATAAACAATGTTTTATTATCCACATACCCAAGATTCATTGTCTTTTCAGCAATGTAATCAAGAACCATTTCTCGACTATTTAATTCTAAATCTATGAATACTAATTGCTTATCAATCATGCTAACTCACTCCTAATAAATCAAGTAACGCTTGTTTTGTTGATTTTGACATAATAATTTTTATATTTTCTTTCTTACGTAACAATTTGAATAACTCTTCTAGTATTTTTTTCGCTTTAGGTAGATCACTCTTAGCGATCGAAAAGAATATAATAACTGATGCATATGTACTCCCCCACTTTATTGGTGTTTTATTAATCCAAATTGGTAAAGAAGTTCTTTTAACTAACTCGAATGATCCATGGGGTAATGCAGCCCCAGCAATGATCTCAGTTCCACCATTCTTTTCTCTTTCAAATAAACTTTCACGATATTGTGGTAACACATAATCTTTTTGTATCAAAACATCAGCAACTCGATTAATCACTTCTTCTTGAGAAACAGCCTCTTGATCAAAAAATATTAAGTTGGATTCCATATACTCACTGGAGGTGCTAAGAGTCAATAGATCAGTATCTTGAGCATTAATAAAATTCTCACGATATCGATTAAGTACATTTTGAAGATCTTTTTCAGTCGCTAGCTGTGAAATTACAACAACACTTTTCTTTATATTGGGTAAAGGAATCGTTGAAACTATCATGTCAATATTCTCAATATCGAAGCGCTCTATATTTGTAATGGAAGTAGACTCGATAATATCCAAAGGAGGTAAAATTCTACGAATTCGATTTACAATAAATTCCGATGACACCAATCCATAAGGACATACTACCAAGAGTCTTTTAGAATGCATTTTCTTATCTAATGCAGTTTGAAAATGCAACATTACAAATCCAACCTCATGTTCACTAATATCTACATTCATTTTGGATTTTTCCGCATCGAATACAATAAAAGTTAAATCATACATAACTCTAAATTCTTTTTTAATCTGATCAAGTAACGGATTATTTATCTCAATAGAATTTCTTCTACGATAAATCATATGATATAAATGCACTACAAGATTCTGAAGTAATTCTCTGTCATCATTTAGAGAGACATTTGACAGGTTTGACATATTCCTTATCATTCTCTTAGCAATCTCAAGTAGATTTTCATCTACATAACCACGTGATGGATGAAATTCTAATCGATAGGCTTGTAGATACATAGATAAGACATAAATATCACTTTCCAAATAATTGAAATTTAATTTATTCGACAACATTTCTAATAAATCTTTTGCTATCAAGTAATTCCTCATAGCCATAATTTCATCGATAATAAATGCAGATTGTATAATATTTGGATGCTTATTTTTAGCTAGTCGATAACAGGTTACAATTAATGCACTAAAGATTGAAATTTGATAATGATGAGCCACTGAATACAAATTATAATTTTCTAAATCAGAAACGACTTCAAGACACGCAGCGACCACCATTGGACCATAGTATGGTTCAAGACATTTAGCAACAGATGTTAGTTTGCCTTCTATTTGGCACCATTTTGTCATTTTTTCATTGAAATACAACATTGATCTCTGGATTTGATTCTCGTTTCCTTCAAGACGAGTACCACGATGATCACTAACCAGATCACTGCTTCCAATACAAATAAACTCATTTTTAATAAATGATAAATCATTAACAATAGATGAAACACTCACATAAAATTCATCAGATAATGATTGAATTGTGATATTTTCTTCTTCAAATAGTAATCTTTTGTAGATTTCGATGGCTCTTTCTTTAGAATCATTAAATTGATCAGAGCTCACTTCTACAATTTTTTTTTGTTCAAGCTTAACCCCTACACCACTTTTTTTTATAATCCTTATTGAACTCTCATTAGTTACAATTGTATTAATATCGTTATGAATCGTACGAACTGAAACATTTAGCTCATCAGCTAATTCCTTCACAGTTATGAAGTCATTCGATTTTGTAAGTAATTGTATTAAACTACTTTGTCGATTGTTCAGTTTCATTAAGTTCCTACTTTCAATTAATTTAGGGATTCCTCAAAAATTATTAACGATTTTTTAAGAGCTTGTTTATCTATTTTTTGAATGTCTTCCTTTTTAAATAAACCACCAGCTGTACCAATGAATTTATAACCAGATGCAAATGCTTCTTTAACATTAGAAGCATTAATACCTCCGACCGCCATTAGATTCAAATCACCCATAGGTTCACATATCTTCTTAGCATAGCTTAGACTTAACTCATTTGCAGGAAACACCTTTACAATATCGGCACCCCAAGCAAAACTTTGAGCAATTTCTGTTGGAGTATATGATCCTGGCACGGATATCACATTATGACTGTGACAATATTTAAGCATTTCAGCAGTCATCATATAGGGCGATAGAACAAACTTCGCACCAGCATTTATAGCTCTTTTAAGTTCATCAAATGTTTGAACTGTACCTGCTCCAACATTAAGTTGATCACCAAATTCCTTTGATATCTTTTCAATTATAGTATATGGATCGTTAGAATTTAGGGTAATTTCCATATTTCGACAAACTTTGCTTTCAAGTAGAACTTCAGCAACACATTTTACTTCTTCATATGAATAACCACGTAGAATCATCGTTACTGGAGATAACATAGTTTCACCTTCTTTCGTTGTCTTGATTATAACAATCACCATTTTTCTTCACTATGATAAATAATTGCAACTTCTTTTTGCAACAATTATTAATTTATCAAAAAACTAAGTATAAGTTTAAATAAGAATTTAGATTATCAGTTTAGAAGCTAATTCATATTTACTCGTAATTCATCCCAAATAATCTTTATTGTTTAGTACTAAGTTCCCATTGGTCTATAAAACAATAAAAAACCCTTATAAAATAAGGGCTAAATTGCTATGGAGCGGATGATGGGATTTCTAGATATCCCCACGTAAAACTTCATAAAGCACTATATAACTGCATATAAGCTAACATAATTATACAAGATTGCACAAAAAATTAATATAGTTTTGATATTCCGTG
>JAJZTY010000049.1 GCA_021847325.1 Bacillota bacterium | reverse complement strand
ACCGGCAAAAGCACCAATACCAAATATGATTCTAAACAACAACGCTAATACAAGAATTGGGAATGTACGAACAACACTAAAGAATGCCTTTGTAATAAATTTTACAAACTTACTCTTCATCATATTCTCAGATGATAAATAAGCTGCAGGTAATGCAAGTAATGATCCAACTAATGTACCAATTACAGACATCATAATGGTTGCGACAAGTGGTCCCCATACTTTATCAAAATACGCAAAATTAGGTGGTATCATACCATCTAATATGACGAAGAATTGATACCCTCTTCTAAACAATGTCTCTAATTTAAATTTCGTTAAATTGATACTGTAGATTGTAATAAACGCAAGAATAGGAACGACATAAACCGCTGGACTCATCTTAGGTTGTACTACTTTACCATTTCCTAATGTAATAGTTTTAGGTAAAAAGAACTGTTTAATCTTATCCATATTAATGCTCCATCAACTCATCATCACTCAATTCACGACCATAAATTTCCTTTAAGATTTGATTATTAACTTTATTCGATGGTCCATCAAAAACAATTAATCCTTCTTTTATTCCAATAACACGATTTGCGAACTTTAACGCAATATCCACGTGATGCATATTCGCAATAACAGTTATATTTAATTCTTTATTAATCTTAACAAAATCATTCATAACTTGATTCGAAGTAACAGGATCAAGAGACGCAACAGGTTCATCCGCTAAGATAATCTTAGGTTGTTGAGCAACACATCTTGCTAAAGCAACACGTTGTTGTTGACCACCTGAAAGTTGGTCTGCACGTGTATAAGCTTTTTCAAGAATCCCAACTTGATCAAGTGCTTCTAGGGCAATAATCTTATCTTTCTTAGTGTATAAACCTAATAAACTCATCCATAAAGGCATATCCGCTACACGAGCCGCTAACACATTCTTAATAACAGATGTACGCTTAACCAAGTTAAACGATTGGAAAACCATTCCAATATCTCTTCTAAAACGTCTCAAAGATTTACCCTTAAGTGTAGAAACATCAATCCCATTAACTAAAAGTTTACCTTCAGTAATGGTATGCATTTGGTTAATAGAACGTAAAAGAGTCGATTTACCCGCACCAGATAACCCAATTATTGCGACAAACTCACCTTGTTGAACTTCTAGATTAATACCCTTAAGTGCTTTAACACCATTAGGATATGTTTTAACCACATTTTGAAACTGAATCATAGTTTTGAACTCCTTTTAGAATAAAAAAAGGAGCGAGGGTTTAGCCTCGCTCATTAAGCTAATTATCCTTTAGCAACTTCTGCAGCTCTACGAGCACCGTCGTAATCCGCATCAGTTACAACTTCATAACCTTCATGGTTATAAATTTTGATTGCTTCAGCTCCAACTTCAGTCTTAGCAATTTCAATAAATGCTTCTTGAACTGCTTTCTTAAAGCCTTCACTCATTTCAGGATTATTTAAACTTACTGAAATCGTATCATTAAAGATCGGTTCAGTAACACCAATAACATCAGTTTCAGTCCAAATAGACTCTGTACGTTTCCATTCAGTCATCCATTTAGGTTCATAGTCTCTACGAATATCCGCATAACCAACACCAACATCACAAGTACCTTGAGCAAGGTTCAACGCGATATCACTGTAGCTACCAGGTAGAGGAGCTTTCGCTAAATCAGAAATCTTCTTATCGAAGTTTTCAAGTAACCACATTGTAGGATAAACATAACCAGCAGATGAAGTAGCACTTGAGGATACACACCATTGAGCACCATTCACATCATCCCAAGTTAAAGCTGTTCCAGCATTGACTTTTTCAGCTAACATACGTCCATATTCACTAGGTCCAGCATAAATTAAAGAACGGTAATAAGTGACTTGTTTTGCGGAATCACCTAATGTAGGTTGTCCATCATTCCAGTCTGCAGCGTTAATACTATCTTTGTTTAAACCAGCACGAGTCGCAGCTAATACAACTTCTACACCATCAGCTGCATATGCAACATAGGTACCACCAGGTAAGAAACCGATATGAGCAGTTCCAGCCGCAAGAGCTTCACCAGCCGCATTATAATCAGTAGACACTTCGATGGTCACGTTTTCAACTGTATAACCTTTTTCACCAAGGGTATCAATTAAAAGCTGTTTTAGAGGTTCTGTCGCTTCAAGGATTAATCCTGCATCACGACTAGGCACGAACAATACAACTAAGTCTTCAATGACGGTATCTTCAGTAACTTCTGGTTCTGCAGTACATGCAACCAAGCCCCCAAAGAACATAACTGAAATCAATAAAATGCTTAAAAGCTTTTTCATTCATTGTCCTCCTGTAATATGAAATTACAGTTAAATTTTAACATAGGTTAGACCATACACTCAATTATTATTCAATATCTCAGTTAAGATTTTTTAACAATATTCTAGTATAATGAACCCATGAGAAAAATTAAGCTATTATCCACAACTGATGTCCACGGAACTCTATCTACTTATTCCTATTTAGATCAATCCATAAAACCACAAGGTCTCTCTCGATACTCAAATTGTGTAAAGAAAAATCGAGAAGAATTTGAATGTATAGTGGTTGATAATGGAGATAGTTTACAAGGAAGTCCACTTTTAACCTATGCACATCGAGTTAAAATAAAACCAAATCCTCTTGCTATAGTGTTCAATGAAATTAAGCTTGATTACTATAATTTAGGGAATCATGATTTTAACTATGGCGAAGAAATCCTATTGAATTATATTCAAGATTTAAACGCATTATGCCTTACATCAAATGTTTTATATAAAAATAAACCGATAGGATCAACTCGAATCCATACAACACAAGATGGATCTAGAATAGCACTCATCGGATTATGTACCGATTATATTCCACACTGGGAAAAACCTGAACATATTAAAAACTTCAAATTTTTGTCCCCAATTGAAATACTAAAGAAAGAACTTAGTTCATTGAGTGATGTTGATTATACGGTTGTCTATTACCATGGTGGATTAGAAAAAGATCCTATAACAGGAATTCCTACAGAAGTTCTTACAGGCGAAAATGTAGGTTATGAAATGACTATGATTTCTAACATTGATTTACTCATAACTGGACACCAACATCGTTCTATTGCGACCCAAATTAATCACATACCTGTTATGCAATGTTCACTTAACGCTACTGAATATATGGATGCACTGATTGATATTAGAAATAAGACATGTGATATTAAACTAGTCCCAATGTCTGATTTTGAGTTTGATTCACATATAGAATCTTTAATAAAACCATTTGATGATAAGACACAAATATGGTTAGATCAGAAACTAGGCAGAATAGAAGGATTTGATCTTCTTATAAAAGATCCATTTGACGCAAGACTACATAAACATCCATATGTTAGTTTTATCAACTTCATCCAAAAACAAGTCACAAATGCGGATATCTGCGGGACCGCATTATTTAATCAAGCAATCGGATTAGGTCATGAAATAAGTTATCGAGATTTAGTTAATAATTATGTATATCCAAATAGTCTTATCGTTAAAGAAATGGACGGGAAAACCCTAAGATTGTATCTCGAACAATGCGCTGATTATTTTATCGTTAAAGATAATCAAATAGGTGTTAACCCACTCTTTGATGAACCTAAACCACAACACTTTAATTATGATATGTTAGATGGTATTGAATACACATTAAAGATTTCGAATCCACTTGGACAACGTGTAATATCATTAACATTTAATGGAAACGATGTCAAAGACACAGATACGTTTAGTGTCGCAATGAATAATTATCGAGCAAGTGGTGGAGGTAATTTCCATATGATTCCACCATGTAAGACCATCTTAGAAATACAAAGAGATATGACAGATATATTAGCTGAATATATTTTAGATAAAAAAATCGTGACAATGACTCATCACGATAATATTAAGATTATTATTTAGTTAAAGATACTATTCAAATAATCATAGGCTGGTTTAAATGAATCATAGGTTTCATTACTTGATTCCACAAAACCCTTCACATCCATTGCCTCTAGTAATGGATTTTTTATTTCAGCACTACTTATCGTTATTAAACTCTTTTTAACCGCATTAATCAATCCTTCATCCAATTTCTCATTTAAACTTGAGAAAACGACTGGATCATGCAAGATAGGACTACTTAACGCAATCAATTTCACTTCATTGTAAATTGATGTACTTCGATTAAAGCCATCCTGATCAAGAGATTTAGTCCAAACACTTTCATATTCTTCACGAATTGTATCAGGTCCAACCGCAATGTCACATTCTTGATTTGCCAACTTTAACATCATTTCAGGATACCCTTTAATGACTCTCTCATGACTAAATAATTCTGCAATTCTTCTAGAATAATTATCAATTAACCATAAGCTTGGATAAATATAACCTTCTTGTGACGTAACTAATATATGACACCATTTAGCACTATTTAAGTCAATCCAAGTTAATTTATCCCCTTGACTATATTTCGCATAGAGTTCTTTACCTTTTTCAGAAGAACCTAAATAAATACCTGCATAATGTTTATCCAACAAAGCTTTATTTGAATCTAATAATGCTTTATCGTTCCAAGCATTGAAATCATCTGTTTCTAAGTTATATGAATACTCCAATTGGCTTAATAATACTTCTAAATTACTCTCTCGATTCTCAAAATAACTTAATTTTGTCAGAAATCCAATATCCGCAACTTGTGTAATAATCATTTCAGTTGCTTGATTATTACTTGAAGCTAATTGAATATCGAGTTCATTCACATCATATCCATTATTAAGTAGTTCAGCTTTTAAGACAGATAAAAATTCATTCTTATAGCTCAAGAATGTTTCTTCACTAATATTGGGAGATATTACGATATTAAATGTTTCTACCTTTGTCGGTAGAATAACCTGACACGCTTGTAATACCATTAATAAACTTAGAATTGTTAGAACTTTTTTCATTGGTAGTATTTTACCATATAGAATAAAAAATCGTAGAAATTACGATTTTTTTATTCATCCTTTAAGATTTTTCGAGCTTGAGCTAAAATTTTAACTCCATTCATTGAACCATATGCTTCATCTTCAATAACCGCAACAGGACAATTTAATTCCTTTTGAAGATCCTTTACATGGAAACGAATTTGTGGACCAACTAATACAATATCCGCATCCTTTGCGTATTGAGAATTGGTAGATGAATAAGCTTCAACTTTACATTCATAATTTGCGGCTACCGCAGCATCTCTGATTTTTAGTACAAGTAAGCTACTGGACATTCCAGCACCACAAAATAAGACAATTTTTTTCATGTTTACCTCATTTCAACCATCATTATGCCACAAGTCAAATAGACTTTCAATTAAAGGGATGCTTTCTATACATTTCTACCGAAAGCGCTTATAATATGGATAAGCTTTTATAAGTAAAAGGAGAAAAAAATGGAATATATTGGATATATTTTACTGGGTTTAGTCATCCTTATCGTCTTCTATGCGGTTGGTGGATACAACACCTTAGTCTCTCTACGTAACCAAGTTGAAGAAGCTTTCTCTACCATGGATGTATATCTAACTAAACGTTATGATTTAATCCCCAATTTAGTTGAAACGGTTAAGGGATATGCAAAACATGAAAAAGAAACACTAGAAGCTGTTATCTCTGCACGTAATAAAGCGGTCAATGCGACCACAATGGAAGGTAAGATTGAAGCTGAAAACGCAATGTCTGGTGTCATTGGACGTTTATTCGCATTAGCTGAAGCTTATCCAGATTTAAAGGCAAACACCAATTTCTTAGATCTTCAAAATCAACTTAAGAGTATTGAAGATGATATCGCAAATGCACGTAAGTATTTCAATGGTGTCACTCGTCAATACAATACTAAGATTGAAGTATTCCCAATGAATATCTTAGCTGGTATCTTTGGATTTACAAAGAAACCACTCTTTGTGGTTGCGGATGAACAACAACGTCAAAACGTTAAAGTATCATTCTAAAAGGGGAACTACCCCTTTTTTTGGAGTTAATATGAAAAAATTCTTTCTATTTAGTTTCGCATTCATCTTACTAAGTTTTATGAATGTCTCTGCATATGATCCAGTCGAAATTAATACTTTTGATATTAAAATGGTCATAGATGAGAATGGACTTATAAAGGTTGATCAAACCTTAGATGTTCAATTCAATGAAGATCGTCATGGGATTTATGCTTATATTCCACAGACATATAACATGGTATGGACAATTGATAACCAAGAGATCGAAAAAGACTACTATTTTCCAGTCCGTAATGTTCAAGTTTATGGGGATGAATATGAAACAGAAACAGATAATTACGATAATGTCATCTTAAAAATAGGTGATGCGGATCGATACGTTTTTGGCCAAAAGATCTACCGTTACTCCTATACGATTCAACTCAGAGATTTGGATTTAAATGGTCTTCAAGCTTTATACTTCAATCTTGTTGGTGATGGTTGGCAACTTCCGATAAAGAATGTTAATTTCTCAATCACTTTACCAAAAACATGGCCAAGTGATATTCGTTTTTATAGTGGTTTATATGGTAGTAGTGATATCTTGAATGTGAATTATTCAGTAGATGGAAATGTCTTAACTGGCTCATACAGTGATGGTTTATTGACGTATCAAGCACTAACAATTTATGCGCCACTTCCTAATGATTTCTTTACATTTATACCACCTACTGATTTTAGCTTAATTATTCTAGGATTTAGTGGTTTTTTAGTCATTTTGGCTTACATCTTATACTTAAGATTTGGTAAAGATAAAATTGTAGTAGAAACTGTTGAGTTTAATCCAATTCCAGGATTAAGTAGTGCTCAAGTTGGATTTATTTATGATGGTATGGTTGATTCAAAGGATATTCTCTCACTCATTATTGAATGGGGATATAAAGGATATCTAACAATTACTGAAGAAGAAGGTAGTAAGGATTTTACTCTTACAAAAATTAAAGATATCGATATTAGTGAAATAAAGGCTGAACAAACCCTCTTTAGACAATTGTTTAAATCGGGTGATATTGTGACAAATGATACACTTAAAAATACATTCTATGTTTCTTTACAGAATGTGAAGAGTGACATATATCGTTATTTCCAGGGAAATCCTAATCGCCATATCTTCTCAAATACCGCTACATTCTTAAAAGTCATATTTGGTGCAGTTGGATTAATCCCTTTATCTTTATTATTTGCGAACTATTTCTATATAATGAGTTATCGTGGTGGAATTGCTTTTGTGATAGCGGCTGTTGTGTTTGTATTCGGTTCAATATTGAGCGGTTGGTTAATCTTTGCGGTTAAGAGATGGCCTTCCCAAAAATCCATTATTCGAATGACCAACGCTGTATTCATGTTTATCGCATTCATGGTATTTGTGTTTGCGACCTTTGCAGGATCATTAGCTCTTCTAATTCCAACTTGGCAGTATGTACTTAGTTTATTATTCACCCTTATCCTTGTTGGATTAGTCTCTGTTATGGATAAACGAACGGATTTAGGAATTGACTATTTAGGTAAGATTATTGGCTTAAAACGCTTTATTGAAGTTGCGGAAAAAGATCGACTAGAGATGTTAGTTCATGATGATCCTACTTATTTCTATAAAATACTCCCATATGCTTATGTCTTAAATGTATCGGATGTTTGGAGTAAGAAGTTTGAATCCATTGCGATTGAACAGCCTTCTTGGTATTACGGTCCGAACACGCATTTCAATACGTATTTATTTATGAACTCATTTAATCGCACTTTATCCAACATGAACCAAGTTATGAACTCTGTACCTCAACGTTCAGGTTCAGGTGGTGGTGGCTTCGGCGGCGGTGGCGGCGGATTCAGTGGCGGTGGTTTCGGCGGCGGTGGCGGCGGAAGCTGGTAATACTAATAAACGTGATGTTAAGTCACGTTTTTTTATTATGTAAATAAAAAAGATGACCTAAGTCATCTTATCGATTATTCTTCAATACCTTCGCAATTTCACGTTTCGCATCACGTTCTTTTTCAGTTTGACGCTTATCATGTAATTCTTTTCCCTGTGCTAACGCAATCTCAAGCTTTGCACGTCCATTGACTAAGTTTAAAGATAACGGAATAACAGTGAAACCTTTTAATACCGATTTACGTTGAAGTTTACGAATTTCTTCTTTGTGTAAAAGCAACTTACGTTCACGTGTCTCATCATGATTAAATTGATTTCCTTGCACATATTGCGCAATATACATATCACGAATAAAAGCTTCACCTTGTACAAAGTGAATATACGCATCTTTAAATTGAACGGTTCCTTTACGAATGGATTTTATTTCAGTTCCCGTAAGAACCATACCCGCTTCAAATTTTTCGATTATAAAATACTCATGATACGCTTTACGATTTACTGATACAACTTTTGACGACATAATAACCTCAACCTTTTTTAGTCTACCACAAAATCAATTGTTTGCTTAATTTTGTCTGCAGATTTTAATTTAACTCGAACTTTTTGTCCTAACTTATATTTAATATTGGAACCTCGTTTGACTAAAGTATAACGATCCGCATCAAATTCAAAGTATCCAGGCAAATTAGACACATGGACTAAACCCTCTACTGTGTTTGGTAATCTTACAAAGAATCCAAATTTATTAACAGATGATATGATTCCATCAAATCTCTCACCTATATGATTCATCATATACTCAGCTTTTTTCATTGATTCTACATCACGTTCAGATTCAACCGCACGTTGTTCAGAATTTGAACATTCAAATCCTAATTGCTCAACTAATAGTTCATCATTGACTAATTCATTATGATGTTGCGTAAAAACATGCTTTCTTAACATACGATGAACAATTAAATCCGGATATCGTCGAATTGGAGAAGTAAAGTGACAATAATCTTCAAGCGCTAAACCAAAGTGACCTGAACATTCCTTGTCGTATTTAGCCTTACTCATACTTCTAAGTAAAAGATCATTTACAATTAAGAATTCATCTTTACCCTCAAATCGACTAATCAATTTTTGAATAACTTTTGGTGTTAAATGTTCATGTTTAACCTTAACTCCCCAAAACAACGCAATACGTGAAAATTCCGCAAATCGTTTCTTATCAGGCGCTTCATGGACACGATATAGAGCTGGTATTTCCAACCATCTAAGATGTGCCGCAACAGCTTGGTTCGCACAGATCATGAAATCTTCAATGATCATCTCAGCCTCACCTTGGACTCTACCCTCTATTTTTGTGATTTCTCCTCTTGAATTTAATGTAAATTTAGATTCAAACGACACGAAATCAATCGATCCATCATTTCTTCTTCTTTGACGAATTGTCTTAGCGCATAAATGCATATCTTCAACCATCTGAATAAGTTCTTCAAATCGATTTAAAGCTGATTTATCCTTCTTAATCATTCGATTCACATTCGTATAAGTCATGCGTTTCGAAGAACGGATAATCGAAGGATGAATATCATAGGTTTCTATTTCACCCATTTGATTAATTTTCATCGAACACGTCAAAGTAAGTCGATCTTCACCTTCAACTAAAGAACACAAACCATTGGATATTGCGTGTGGCAACATAGGCACAACACGGTCTATAACATAGACAGAGGTTCCTCTTCTACGAGCTTCTTTATCAAGTTCTGTATGTTCACGAACATAATAGCTTACATCCGCAATATGAACATCCAATTGAAATCCATCATCTAACTTCTTTATACTAATCGCATCATCAAAATCCTTCGCATCTTCGCCATCAATCGTAATAACTTGACGATCACGATAATCGACACGTTTCTCTGATGGATCTAATATTACTTTTGTTGGTAATTGATCCACTTCTTCCATTAATTTATCGCTAAAAGTCATCGGTATTTGATGATTATGTAATAAGGTTAAGATATCCATTCCAGGATCATTCACATGACCTAACACTTTATTTAATTTAACTTTTAAAGTATCCCCATACGATACGATATCGAGTAATAATTGAGACCCAAACACACAGTGACTCATATCGCTTTCAACTAACTCAATCTTATGATAGATACGGATATCATTTACTTGAATTCTATTTTTCTTCCAAGTGCCTACAAGCTGTTTAGTATTATGCTTAACAACTTTGATAATAACTCCTTCAGCACTTAAATCCGCATAAACTTTTGGTTTAACTAACACTTCATCATCGTGCATAGCACCATTAAATTGATGATTCGCGATATATAGAGACCCTTTAGGGTGATCCACAAACCCAAAGCCTTTAGGATTAATACTTAATGTACCTCTAACAAATTCACTCTGATCGACAAGTACTAATTTATTTTTCTTTGTATAAGTAATTTCATACTCATTCTCACACTCACGAATAACACGCATAAAATCCTCAATTTCTTGAGATGATTGTAAATTTAGCTTGTTCATCCACTCTTCTACAGTATAGGGTTTATCCTGTGTCGCAAGTAGGTCTAAGAGTTTTGTTTTTTCCATAGATAATAAAAAAGGCCCATAGGCCGATTAAAATATGTTGACGAGTATTACTAGTACGAAGAACGAAATCCCAAGAGCTAATGTAATTCTTGAAATTGTTTTTTCTGCTCCACGTTCTTTAACGTTTTCAAATAGGTTCAAACCACCACTTCCAGAGAAAGCGCTGCTGATACCTTCTGATTTCCCACTTTGTAATAATGACAACAAGATTAATAAAGCCGATACGATCATTAGGATGATATCTAACATAGGATTCTCCTTTCAAGTTGCTTAGTTATTATAGCACTGTCAAAATTAAAGTACAAGTCAGTTAAATCCTATATGATTTGAATTAATTTTACCACAGTACTATAATCAAATTAAATGAGGTTACTATGAAAAACAAAGGATTACTTATATTTAATATCATCTTTATCAGTATTGGTATTATTGCCGTAATTTCCTCTATCTATGCTAGTAAACCAATGAATGTAAACGAAATTCAATACTATGGTGTAGATCTAACCACTAATCAATTTAAAATGATTATTAGTGGTTCCAATAACCAAGTTTATAAGTTAGAGAAAGTTGAACAATCCATCATAAACGATACACTATACCTAACATTCTATGAATCGATGTTTAATGGAGATCCATATCCTTATACTCTCATCATCAATGGAGATTTTAAAGACATAAAATCAATTAAACTAAATGATCGAAATAATACTAAAGAAATTTATCCATAATTACTAATCTATCTATTTTTATTAATAAGTTGATTTCGTAATTCAATTACATGATTTTCTGAATGACTACTATTTGACGCATAATGAGATAACATTACTTTAAGTTTCTTCTGTATAGAAACTATTTTATTCCTATTTTTAACGACATAAATAGTACCGTTTATAGTCCATTCTTCAATCATATTTATAGAAACTGCAAATACCGATGATATCTTTACAACTCTTTGAACTCCAAGAATTTTAACTTTTTCATAATAGTACTTTTGAATACCTTTACTCATTAGACATGAGTCAATCCTGTTTTCTTGTGATTTACTTCTGATTGTAGTTAAGGGAAGTAAATATAAAACGTTTTCATCTTTATCTGATTTCATTGCATAAAACATAGGTCGTGAATCGTATTTATTTATTTCAAGATTGTTAACAATTTGGCATCTGTTTTGGATAAGAAACTCAATCCCAATTTGATTTAGTTTATACAAGCCATTACTTACCAAAGTGCACATATAAATTTATACGATGTAAAAAAAGGAATTCCTCTAAAGAATTCCTTTCAGACTGTCGACAAATTAGTCGATGGTCTTTTTTAATGTTTTAGAGTAAAAGTGGGTATGGTAAAATAAAAGTATCAAGAGGGCTCGCGAATGAT
>JAJZTY010000002.1 GCA_021847325.1 Bacillota bacterium | reverse complement strand
TGCGGCTACACTATACTAAGTTGTTTAAATTACTCAAAGAACGAAATATAAGTAAGACAACACTTCAAAAGAAAATAGGGCTTTCATCCACAACAATCGCTAAACTATCAAAGAATGAACCAATCTCAATGAAAGTACTAGAAGATATCTGTATATATTTAAGTTGTCAGCCTGGAGATATTCTTGAACTAATAGGTGAAGAAGAACGCAGTCTATTGAATCAATTACGAGAAGAAATGAAAATGAAATTAAGAGGTTGTTTATATCATCAAACACAAATATTATTCTCATATAACACAAATCGAATTGAAGGAAGTCAATTATCTGAGGAACAGACCCGTTTCATTTACGAGACTAACTCAATCGCATTAGAAGAATCATCTGTAACTTCTATTGATGATATCTTAGAAACTGTTAATCACTTTAGATGTTTCGACAGAATGTTAGAAGTGGCAGATCAAGAATTGAATGAAGATATCATCAAAGAGTTTCATCGCATCTTAAAAACGAATACATCTGATAGCCGTAAAGATTGGTTTAATGTGGGTGAATACAAGAAAATGCCAAATATGATAGGTGATACTAAGACAACAGATCCATCAAAAGTTAAAAGTGAAATGATAAAACTATTAACGAAGTATAATAGTATTCAAACTAAGACATTTGAAGATATCGTTGAGTTTCATTTTCAATTTGAAACAATCCATCCATTTCAAGATGGAAATGGAAGAGTAGGAAGATTAATACTCTTTAAAGAATGTTTAAAGAATGGAATTATTCCATTTATTATTGATGATGAAAAGAAGTTATTCTATTATCGAGGACTCAAAGAATTTAATCGAGAAAAGCAATACTTAATGGATACCTGTTTAGCTGCTCAAGATAAGTATGCTCAAATGATAGAATACTTTATACCAAGTATGACTAAAGCCCACTGATTAGGTGGGCTTTTAATTACTTCATCTTATTTTTCTTCTTCAACAACTTCTTACCTGGAATACCTGGACGAGTCATCGCATCGATATCTAGGATTATTTCTAAATCTTCTTTAGAAACTAAACCACTCTCTAAGATAATTTCGAGTAGTTTACGATTCTGATGAAGAGCTTGTTTGGCAATCTTAGAAGAATTCGCATAACCAATATGAGGAGCTAAGGCAGTAATCGATCCAACAGAAGTTTCAACTAGATAGGCAAGTTGTTCACGGTTGGCGATGATACCATCCATCGCATTTAAACGTAGAGTACGACATGCGTTGGTAAGTGTTTCAATCATTTCGAATAGGTTATAGAAAAGTACAGGTTCAAACACATTGAGTTCAAGTTGACCCGCTTCCGCAGCTTTTGTGATCGTCACATCATTCCCGAACACATTGAACGCAACTTGGTTCACAACTTCTGCGATAACAGGGTTCACTTTACCTGGCATTATGGATGATCCGGGTTGTCTTTCTGGGAAGCTTATCTCAAAGAAACCAGCTTTAGGACCAGATGCCATTAAACGTAAATCATTACACATCTTTGATAAGTTAACACCTAATATCTTTAGTGAACTTGATGCCCATACAAGTGTATCCACATTACGTGTCCCATCGATTAAGTCTTTCGCAGAACTGAGTTTAATCTGGCAAATCTTACTTAATTGAGGAACGATAATCGCTTTATATTTCTCATCGGTATTAATTCCTGTCCCTACGGCAGTTGCGCCCATGTTAACGGATTTAAGGTCATTAAATGCGGAGTTAATACGTTTAATATCACGAGTAAGTGCTGTCGCATAGGCATGGAATTCTTGACCTAATTTAATAGGAACCGCATCCTGTAAATGAGTTCTTCCTACTTTAAGAATCTTAGAGAATTCACGACTCTTAGAAAGAATCGATGAACGTAATAAATGAACTTCTTTTTGAAGATCATTGACTAAGAATAATGCCGCAAGTTTACCCGATGTAGGGAATACATCATTGGTGGATTGTCCAAAGTTAATATGATCATTTGGATGAATATAATCGTATACGCCTATGGGTTGATTCGCTAATTGTGCCGCACGATTCGCAATGACTTCATTCGCACACATATTAACGGATGTCCCTGCACCACCTTGTATGACATCTGTAATAAACATATTATTGTGTAACCCACTAATGACTTCATCACAAGCTTGGATAATATAACCTAATCTTTCTTGGTCTAAGTATCCACATTCAAAGTTAGCGATAGCGGCAGCCTTTTTAACCATGCCTATCGCTTGTATCATCTTAGGATGAGTCGTAAGTCGTGTGATTGTAAAATTACTGATAGCACGTGTTGTTTGTGCTCCATAGAGCGCATCTATTGGGACTTGTACTTCCCCAAGAGAGTCTACTTCTATTCGATAGTCCATTTTTTTCTCCTGTTGTGTTGGTAAACTGATTGAGTGTTTATTATTTCTTTTATTCTACCAACTTAATTATAGCTAATCTATTTCATAAGAGGTAATGATATTTGATTTAGATAAATGAAAACTCGTATATTACGAGTTTATGGTTCAACTTGATTTACTAAATCCTGTATTTCTGCTTTTTCACTCTCACTCATCCAAGGAAATAAATCCTGACTATCACTTTCATAGATACAAAGTGGTTGAGGATCTAAGTCGCTTAATGTTAATTCTTTAAAGTTCATATTCGTTCTTAATCGAACATCTAAATCTTTTTCATTATCATGAAATGGCGCTAAGATAAACTTAAATTCAAATGGTGTAAGTCGCTGTAATCTCGCACGAATGAGTATCCCTTGAGCATCCTCTGGATCATCCTCGTCCCATGGCATATAAGCATATTTATTGTCCATAATCACAAGTCTTGCCCCATTAGACTCATATCCCATCTGTGTACATCGGTACGTCCCTTTAGGATAGATTGGTAAACTAATCATAAATATTAAAAGAATGATAAAAATTATCCCTACCCCAATGATATGATTCTTTCGCATAGTTCCCCCTTTTGCTTATAGATATAAAATACTATAGAGAAGCCTTCTTGTAAAACTTAATTAATATGAAAGTAGTAATACTACAAAATACGAAGTAAACACCATAAATAAAGAACATTCTATATAAACTTAGATTTATTCGAATAAAGTAAAATATAAACTTATCAAATCGATTAATAAGTTCGAAAATAGGACCTAAAGAAATTAACCAAACCGATATAATAGTGAAAATATATTTAGACTTTAATAAAGACACTTTCGAAAATTGATTACTAAGATGGTTAATAGAACTTAAAAACTCAAATAGGACAACACCAAGAATTTGAATAATATAACCTAAATAATAGTAATCAAATAAATTGATTAATACAATTAACCCAATAAGTTCAATAGAAATTGGAAGGATTACACTAAAACTTGGATTTATAAAAGTGGATTGAGTTTTAGTATTTTCTTTAATAGTTTCTTTTAATAGATAATCCGTTGAGACATTGAAGAATTCGCTCAGTTGTACTATTTTATCCGCTTCAGGGGTAGAAACACCTAACTCCCATTTAGATAAAGCTTGTCGAGATACGTTCAATTGATCCGCTAGAGCTTCTTGGGTAAGATTACGTTCTTTACGTAAGGTTTGAATTTTTTGAGATAATGTCATAAATAACTCCTTAACACTTATAAGTATAAAGACATAGGTTTAATTACACTAGATATCAAACATTGAAAATACGCAACTAATGGTTGCGTAGACTAAATATTTAAAATAATTAATTATATATTTCCAATTATACTTATATATATTACAATGTAAGTATAAAAGGAAAGAAGGTTTAGTGTGAATTATAGAGATGAAATAAATAAAATCTTAAATGACAAAAATGGTACATTACTTACTTCTGACTTAAAGAATCATAATATTCCTAGGCTATACTTAACTTTAATGGTTAGAGATAAACTAATTGAAAGAGTAGAAAGGGGAGTATATGTTTCAACCAGTCATATACAAGATGAAATGTATGCATATCAAAAGAAGTATCCTCAGATAATATACTCTCATGAAACCGCATTGTTTCTATACGGATTAACAGATCGTACACCCTTTGAGTATTCAGTTACTGTTCCAAGTGGATACAAATCTACACCAAAGTTTAAGGAACAATTCAAAATTTACTATATAAAGGAAGAGTTACATGATAAAGATATCAATGTGATTAGCACATCCTTTGGGAATAGTATTTCTGTTTATACTCTCGAGAGGACAATTGTTGATTTATTAAGAAGTAAAAATCGTATTGATATTCAAATATTTTTAGATGGGATAAGAAGAGCTTTAGTTATGAAGAAGATAGATAATAGGTTATTGATGAAATGTGCTAAAGAACATCATGTGGATAGAAAACTCAGAGAGTATATGGAGATACTGAATGATTGATAATTTAATGAGTTTTAAAGCTAAGATTAGAAACTTCTCACTTAAGAAAGGTATCACTGCACAAGTTGTCTTGCAGAACTTTGTTATCGAAAGATTTTTAGAAAGAATATCTAAGTCTATTTATGTTGATAATTATGTGATAAAAGGTGGTATTTTGATCGCATCAATTGTTGGGATTGATAAAAGATCTACCATGGATTTAGATACTACCATTATTAGAACAAAATTAAACGAAGAATTTCTTTTAGAATCTATTCAATCAATTTGTTCAATTAATTTAAATGATAATTTAATGTATGAGATGTACAACATAAGTCATATAAGAAAAGATGACATTTATGGGGGATATCGAGTTAGTATAAAGTCAAGGTTCGATAAAATCGAAGTTTCATTTCAAATTGATATTACAACAGGAGATGTGATGACCCCTAAAGAAAAAGAGTTTGTTTTTAATAAACTCTTTAATGAGGGTGTGTTCAAACTAAATGCTTATAATATTGAAACTATACTAGCAGAGAAAGTAGAAACTGTTTTAAGTAGAGTTGAGTTTAACACAAGACCAAGAGATTTTTATGATATCTATATCTTAACTAAGACTCAAGTTTTTAATAAGAAAGAATTTCAATTAAGCTTAAATAATACGGCATTTCATAGAAATTCGTTAGAGAAAATTCAGAATCATATTAATATAATTGAAGAAATCAAGAAGAGTGAGATTTTAGAAAATAGATGGAATAAGTATCGCAAGGATTACAAATACGCAAGTGATATAAGTTATGAAGATGTAATAGAATCTCTGATATCGTTGATTAATTAGTGATTTCCATAATCTTCTTGTATTTAAAACTATACAATCCAGTATGAATCGTATGATGTGGATAAATGAGTTCTAGAGCTTTTCTGTAATCCTCTAACTGTGAAGAATAGACTTCTATCATCTCTTCTTCCGTTAAGTGTCGATCGGTTTTAAAATCGACACAATAAACGGTTTGGTCATCACAAGCCATCATATCCATGATTCCTCTCACAATCTCATAATCGTGTTGGATGATGAAAGGATATTCTTTATAAAGTTTCAACAATTTCATCTTGGAATACCATTCACTTTGATAGAAAGCCATAAGAGCTTCTTTTTCATCTTGTGTACTCTTATCATCGATTGAATGGATTAGATCATATGTCCAGTTATCAGTAGGAAGGTTTTCAATGAGTTTATGTAAACGTGTACCTCTTTCTTTACCGTCATTGAAATAATCTAAATCGAGTTGTGTACTATTGGATTTAAACTCGTGGGCAGAAGGTCGTCTGAACACAATACTTGGTTTATCTGGTTTGATGTATGTAAATGTCTTTGTGGTTTGTGTTTGAGGGACGTAATGAGATTCTATTGTGGAAGGGTCAATATATTTAATCTCAAAGATATCGAAGATGTTGCGAGTTGCGGCATGGGTTAAGAAGGTGTATCCTCTATTGCCTAATATTAGATCTAAGTTAAGTTGTGCTTTATCTAAATTCTTATGATTCTTATCCACAATAATCAGTTTCTTCTCAGCTCGTGTGAGTGCGACATACCAAACTCTCAGTGCTTCTTCTTTTTCTTCTCTAAGAGCCTTATGCTTAATCGCTAGAGTCATAGGATTATCACGTTTGAATCGCTCAGGTAAGAGAATTGTATTCATCGCAATCCCAATATCATTATCATAATGAACCAAGCTATTACTATTCTGATTCATAAATACTTTCGTACCCATCACAAAGACCACTGGCCATTCTAACCCTTTAGATTGGTGAATGGTTAAGACCTTAACCACATCATCTTCTTGTGATACAGGAATGGCCTCTGATGTCTTTTCATCTTGGATGGATTCAACCATTTCAATAAACTCAATCAAACTAAAATTCTCTTCATCTAAATCAAGCGCTTTTACCCTTAATAAATCTAAGTTAGTACGTTGTTGGGTATCAATGTGACTATCGTAATAGTTATTAAATTGATAAAGATGATTCAAGAAATCACTTAAACGAAGTTGATTGGCTTGCTTAACTAATCCCATTAAGTTCTTATATTCATCAGGATAGAGCTGTTTAAAACCATCTACCATAGAATATTTACTTTGAATACGAAGTTCTGCTAATTGATTCTCATTCATCTCAAAGAATGAAGACAATAGTACACCCACTAGTGCTAACTCATCACTTGGATCTAAACAGAAACGTAAGACTTGTAAAACATCTTGAACAGAAGAGGATAAATAGAACCCTGCTTTCACATCAATAAAATTAGGAATGTAATAGGAATCAAATGCTTTCTTTAACTCTAATTTAGAACGATGGGATTTAACCAATACGACATAATCTTTCCAACGAGGATAGACTTTTTCTTGTCTCATCTTAATGATGGTCTGAGCTACATGATTCGCTTTTAATCGATCCAGTTTAATCGATTCTTCTTCACTTTCTTCCAATTCATTTATGAGATGAAGTTCAATGGTTTCTCCACCTTTTTGTGAATCAACCCCAATTTTAACGGTATCTTGTGGAGAATAAGAAGAATCTAAACCAGGAATATTCATCAAGTTAGAGAAGACTTGATTATTGAACTCTACGATATTTTCTTTAGAACGATAGTTATTACTGAGATAGAGGGTTTGATCATTTTCATGTGTCGATGCGATGAGTCGTTTCATGAGTTGAGGACGTGCATTTCTAAAACGATAGATGGATTGTTTAACATCACCCACTCTAAACACATTATTACCACGACTAATACACTCTACCAGTTCATCTTGAACTTCATTGGAATCCTGAAACTCATCCACTAAGATATCTTTTATCTGATTTCGCAATTGATCTGACACATCAAAATGAGGGTGTTTGAGAATCTGTAAAGCCATCTTCTCCATATCAGAAAAATCTAAGACCTCTGCCTCTTCTTTGATGGATTGATAAACTCGATTAAATTCACTCACACAATCAATGAGTGCAGAAATAGGACGTCTAAGACTCGCAATATCCATTAAGTAATCTTCTTCTTTGAAGTAAGATGTGACGACTGATTTTACCGTATCATAGAAATAATCACGTGCTTGTTTAACATTGTCTTCTAATCCACGTAAGGTTTTAGCCGGCATGTTTCCTAGGTTTAGGATGGATTGATGGAATGCAAGGTAGTCATGATTCTTAACTGCTTGATGCGCTTGTTGAATATGATTTTCGAGGTGAAGTATTTGAAAGGTGGATTCATCACTGAGTTGGTCTAAGGATAAACTAAGTCTAAATGGTTTAATCGCATCTTGAAGTGATGTCACGTCATCGAGTAATACTTGGAAGAAATACGATCTAAACGGTTCATCCAATTCAGAGAGGTGAGTGTAGTCACGATAAGCGTGTTTGATTTGATTTAACCATGCGTCTGGATCAATCTTCGCATCGAGTTTAGAACTTAAATCGAGAATCGTTTCTCTTAATGTTGTGTCTTCTTCAGGTCGATGATGTAAGAGACTTATGAGTTCCATAAATTCAGGACTTGATGCTTGATAAGCTTTTTCTAACACAATATTTAAGGCTTGTGTTTGATAGAGTTTAGAAGAAGCTTCATCACAAATAGAGTTAGCTCGTTTCTGACTAATCCCTAAAACATAAGCATAATCCTTCACTAAACTTAAACAGAAAGAGTGAATCGTTGAGATACGTGCTGAAGCAAGTAAGGCAATCTGTCTAAAAATACGTTCATCTTGATTTTTTTGGTATTCTTCTTGAAGTGCTTTTGCGAGTCGTTTCTTCATTTCAGTCGCAGCTAAATCGGTGAAAGTCATTGCCAGTATTTCATCCACATTGACCCCATCTTCAAGAATTCGTTTCATTAAACGCGCAATTAAAACAGTGGTTTTACCTGCACCTGCAGAAGCGGATAATATGATATTTTTACCGGTTGTATTAATCGCAGCACATTGTTCAGGACTCCGTTTCATCGCTCGCTCCTTCTAGAATAGATTTGATGCTTGTACGATTTCGTTCATCTTTCTCTTCGCCTCTAAACTGACATATTGCCTTATAGTCGCAATACTTACATCCATCTTTAACCACATCTTTATCAATGATTCCTTCTTCAAGTGAATGATAGAGAAGAGTATAGAGTTCATGTATGGCTTGATTAAGTAAGTCTAAGGATACTTTTTTACTACGAGACACAACCCCATTCTTTAGTTTTAATCCACTAATAAATGACGCTGTATCATCTTGACCCTGTTCATCGTCAAAGGTATAACCCACCCATTGTTTAGTCTTTTTATATTCTTCTTCATAATCTTTATGGGTAAGCTCAGTTATCCCTTTAGACTTAGCATACGTATAAGGTTCAATTGGTACCGTATTCTTCTGCCCAAATGACGCGTAGTATATGCCAGACGCTATACGATCAAATAGTTCTTTTCCAAATAAGGCGTAGGTAGGTAGTTGTAGCTTATTCCCACTGAGGACTGATGATTCTTTGAGTGACTTAGCACTACTCTTATAATCTACAATTCTAAAATACTCACCATGCGCATCCACGCGATCGATATATCCTTTAAGATGTACCAGTTTATCATTATCAACATGTATTGATTGATTAAACTCAACCTCTACTTGAAGAGGTTCATACTGTGTATGTTTCTCTAACTCACTAAAATGAATTAAACTCTCTTTAATGAGTTGTTTAGAACGAGATTGAATCGAATTAATTCGTGAAACTTGTTTAGGATATAAGCGTTTCAAATCATCAAACATGGGATCCAATGTATCATCTAAATGCCTTAATCCATAATTAGGATAATCTTTACCAGCATCTTTCACACTGTGTTCAAATACGGCATGAGATATGGTGCCCATCAATGAATTATCAATCGTAAAAGGTTTTTGAACATAGAGTTTTAAACCTGATTTTAAATAGTATTGGTATGGACAACGGAAAAAACTCTCAAAGGAAGAAACACTTCCATAGAGGTTATTGTCTTTAAAGAAAAGTTGTTTAGAAATAGTTGGATTGAGTTTAAACTCACGTTCATGTTTAACTTCTGATTCGATGAGTTCAAGTGGAGAAAAGGAGGGCCCCTTCTTACGCTTCAAGAAGTCTTCAATCTCAAAGGATAGGGATGATCCTTTTCCTTCATAATTTCCAACGGAATAGGTAAAACAAGTATTTTTTGATAAAGAGAAGATAGTCTCTAATTGCGTCATATGCCAAAGATAACGTTCACTCGAAGTATCTTTTATCAACTGATTAAAATACACTTCATCAAAGAACCCACTATGAACAGGATATTGAGGATAATTCTTCGATGAACATCCCAACACAAACATTTGATCCATATACGGAATCATCGCATCCTTAAGCCCAACAATCTGTATTCCAGTTGTACTGGTCTCAGAGAGAGATAACTGTTCTAATTGATGGATGAGATATGGGATCATATCGAGAGAGTTTAAATAAGGAAGTGATGTTTGTAGACATTGTCTTAAGGTATTTAATGCGCTTGTATTCTTGGAATAAGACACAAATAACTTAAATAACTGCTTAATCATTTCATCCATGGAAGAAGTCACATCAAAATTAATCAGAGGTAGATAATCTTTTCGTATCAATTCACTCTTACGCTCGATATCTAGAAGATGCTTAATACTACGTATATCCCAAATATCATTCTCTACTAAAGTATCTTTTAGATGCGTAAAGGGTTGATTAAAATCACTGAGATTCGGAGATGCGATTTCAATGTATTGTAAGAGTTGTAGGGTAACTTCACTTTGGATTAATCCACTCTTAATCACATCCAATAATTTATCCATATTCGGATTTAAAACGAAATTCAAACAATCAATCAATTGTCTGGATTCAATAAGTGTCTTAGATTTTTGATAGGTATAAGGTATCTCACATTGAGTTAAATAATGAGTTAAAGGTTCAATCGTTTCAGGATCTAGACATACAATCACTGTTTTATCGTAATCGATGTGTGATTGCGCAATCTTTTGGACAACCCCATAGGCTTCCATTCTAGGATTCTTAGCGTAATAAGCTTCGTATTTTGGTTCAACTTTCTCTAAAGGTAAAAGTTGTGCACCTTTATCTATGAGTTTATGGATTTGATTTCTAAGGGAATAACTTTGATAGAATGGAATAATCTTGATATGACTTGCGTCATTTATGGTATTAAATTGATTCAAACATATCCATTTTGGATGTGTCTTAGGATCTAATAATCTAAGAAGTTCTTTTAATTCTTTATCCTTATTCGAAGTGTCTGGACAATCCTCTAAATTAATCGTCTCATCAGCCATTTCTTCCATAAATCGGATAAACTCATCCACACTGCTTGGATAATTTAAACTCTTAGATAAGATAGGAAATCCTTTCTTATGAGAATGGATCAATGTCGCACATCGCCAGAAATAATCTAAATTGGAAGGAGTAATCGAATTTGATTTAATCAAAGTATTCCAATCTAAAAACTCAGTCCCGACTAAGACTGGGTTTTCTTCCATAAAATGCTTAATCACGGCTTTCTGAGCGTGTTTTTGTGTGATAACTGTCGTTATTATAGACTTGTTCATCTTTAAATCCTCAAGTATAATTATAAGGTATATTTAAGGGAGTTTTATGAAAAATAACGCATTGTACGGAAAAATGGCCTTGTTTACAGCCGCTTTTCTTTGGGGTATTAGTTTTGTGGCAGTTGAAAAGGCAATGGAAGTTGGATGGACGCCCTTTGTGCTACTTGGTATGCGTGGATTACTCTCTGGAATAGCTCTAAGTGGATTTGCCTTAAAGAAACAATTTTGGAAGAATCGATTATTGATCTTAGAAAGTATCTTAGCTGGCTTTATCTTGTTTATTGGGATGGCGTTTCAGACGTATGGTCAACAATTGTCCACTGTCAGTAACTCGTCCTTTATAACAGTTCTATATGTTGTGTTTATTCCTGTCATACTTTGGAAAAGACAAAAGGCAACGAAAAGTGTTCTTCTCGCTATATTCTTTGCGGTCATTGGGACTGCGTTTCTCACGTTGAATGGTGCTTTAACCGTTAATGTGGGTGATATATTATTGATTGGTTGTGCATGGTTGTTTGCGTTTCATATCATATTCCTAAATCATGTGATTCGACACGATGATGTAATACCTGTTGCGATGATTCAATCATTCACAATGGGTGTATTGGGGTTCATCTTCGCTGGATTCAATGGTCAAGGAATTCCTACTTTGGGTTGGATTTATGTCCTATATGCGGGTATTATAAGTAGTGGGTTAGCTTTATTTTTACAACTCTATGGCCAACAACGTGTTAGCCCTACGATATCTGGATTATTATTAACGCTTGAGTCTTTATTTGGTAGTTTAGGGGCAATCTTCTTATTGAATGAACCCTTTACATTAAATGTTTTGGTGGGAGGCAGTCTGATGTTATTGGCGGTCGTAACGATTGAGTTAGGACCACGATTGTTTCTCCAAATAAAGGGAGGATAATAATGGAATCTTTTGTAACACTAACGCAAATTCTTGACCAACGAAGGGGGAATCCAAATTGTGAATTTAATGGATTTCTCGAAGATTATGTCGCAAGCCTAGAAGAAGATCATCCCCAACTAAATTTGTTTAAAACAATATTAGAGAAGGATTGTGATTTTCGTATCCTAGTCAACTATCGCTTTAACATTAATCATAGCTTAATCTCGAATCAAATTATTCGTTACAAAGATATTCAAAAAATCCCTGATTATCAGTTTGTATGTCCCTATTTTGTCTATGGTTTAAATGAAGATAAAGAAATGTGTGGATTAATCTTGTTAGAGGGTAAAGAGGATGTGTATATCTTAGCCAAGGGATATTACTTAGCCCTAACTGAACAAGGTTCTATCTTAGAGAATGTAAAGAATCAATGTGTATCGTGTAATACGGAACATCCTAATCTATTTAAAGCAATGGATAAACTACACAATGAACGCCTTAAAGCAGGTGCCGTTCAACGTATGTTAGATTCAGATGTTTTCCGTAACTATAACCATTTATTGGAAGTCATCCAATCGGTATCCCTTAATATTCAAAATAATGTTAAGGACAATGTGACACTCGTAGAGAATAAAGAAACAGTGATCTATCCTGCTGTTGTACATTGGTTTTTACTCAAGAAAATGGTGTATGTGCATACGATGATGAATCGAAATCTCTTACTTCAAGATTGTGAAGGTGATGTACGTAAACAACGTCATCTTGCGAAGCTCAATGCGGATCATGTCCAATTCTTGATGTATAGTGAGATGTGGAGAATGTAAAATAAGCACGACATGTGCTTTTTTTGTCTATGACAAAGACTTTTGACAGACAGAATTAACCATTCTTACTAAGATGAGTTTATTAAAAGGAGTAATTATGAATATCGCGACACAAATAAAGAATTATCGTAAAGTCCAAAACTGGTCTCAAGACGATTTAGCAGAGAAAGTATTTGTCTCTCGTCAAACCATTTCAAATTGGGAAACAGAGAAAAGCTATCCGGATTTACACAGTCTATTTTTATTAAGCAATCTATTCAACGTTACTCTCGATGAACTGGTCAAAGGAGATCTTGAAAAGATGAAAGATGAATTATCAAATAAGAAGATGAATCAGTATAGTATTGGAATGTTAGTCACAATGATTCTTATGTTTTTATCACTTGCGCTATTAAAACGAATTGGATTTTATGCGACATTACCATTCTTTGGATTATTTATGCTGGGTATGTTTTACTGTGCATATCAATTAGAAGTTCTTAAAAAGAAATTAAACATTCAAACTTACCAAGAAATAGTCGATTATATGGATGGGAAAGATGTGAATAGAGATACACAAAAACAACGTAAGAAACGTTTGATGTTTGAGAATGTCTTAAAGGTTTTAGGTGGATTAATAGTAGGCTTACTAATGGCATTTATCGCACTAAGCTTATAAAAGAGGAACAAATAAGATGAATATTCTTATACATGAAATAACGCAATCAGATGAGAAAACAAAGATTGTAGAAGAAATTCTATTAGATCTACCAGATTGGTTTGGACTACCCGATAGCACAAAAGAATACATCGAACAATCCAAGCATCTCGTGTTATTTTCAGCGTATTACGATAATCAATTAACAGGATTTATAACCCTAAAAGAAACAAGCCCTGATACTTGTGAGATTCATTGTATGGGAGTTAAAAAAGAGTATCATCATAAAGGGATAGGTAAATTATTATTTAAACAATTTGAAGAATACGCAAAAGAACGATATTCGTATATTCAAGTTAAAACAGTCGATGAAGGAAAGTATCCTGAATATGATCAAACGATTTCATTCTATAAGAATGTAGGGTTTAAGAAGTTAGAAGTATTTCCAACCTTATGGGATGAATGGAATCCATGTTTGATTATGATTAAGAAGATAACAGTCAAAGATACAGTTTAATTCATATTAAATGGTATAATCTGTGTAAATAGAGCGAGGTTGAAAATGGATATTAAAGAACTAAAAGATGAGAAGTATCATGATGCTTATTCAGAAGAAAAATTGTTTGATAAGATTCTTAAGTTTGCGAAGAGTGCTGGTATTAAGCTTATCTATTTAGCGTTATTACTCTTTTATACTCTTCAAAAAAGCACAACTCCACCTATCGCAAAATCGATTATTATTGGTGGTTTAGGTTACTTTATCTTACCGATTGATATTATTCCAGATTTTATACCGGTGGTAGGATTTTCAGATGATTTGACTGCTTTAATATCTGTCTTAATCGCAGTTGCGTTGTATGTGGATGAAGATATTAAGTTAAAGGCAAAATCTAAACTTAAGGATTGGTTTGGGGATTTCGATCATAAAGAATTAGAAGATGTGGATAATAGACTCAATAAGAACTAAAAAAGACGATTCATTTCGTCTTTTTTGAATAGCTTGTCAAAAAAGTTAAAATATGTTTAAATTTGGGCAACATGATAACAAATCGACAGAAGATTATATTACGAATATTATTGGAATCAGATACTTACTTAGACAGTGAGTATTTTTCGTATCGTTTAGATATAAGTACTAAAACAGTTCAAAATGAGATGAAGATCTTAGATGAATACTTACGTCGAACTAAAATACAACTTATATCAAAACGTGGGTTTGGGTATGCGATTACTGTTAAAGATGCGAAAGACAAAGAAGAACTTTATCAAAGAATCTATGAGTTTTCTCCTTTAGAAGATACAGTAACTCAAAAGGCATTTATAATTTGTTACTTATTACTCCAAGAAGAATATGTAACTCAAGAGATGTTGTCGATTCATTTATACTCACCTAAGCGTGCAATCGTAAAGTTAGTTGATGAAATAAAATCCAGTACAAAAGAAAATAAATTAAACTTACAAATAAAACCGGGTAAAGGTTATTTGTTTGAAGGAGATGAATACGCAAAACGATTAACATTTACTCGTTATTTTGAAATATTACAGTCACATCGCACATTAGAATACTTATTCAAAACATCTTTTGGGTTTTCGATTGAAGACTTACCGATACAAAAGTTTGAGATTATTCGTAAGATTATCAACAAGTACCATATTGTCATTTCAGAGGTTAATTTAAACAGTCTAAGAATTTATATGGCTTTATCGTATAATCGTATTTCAAGAGGTCATCGTATTGATAATGTGGTGAGTCGATTAAAGATATTTAATCGTTTAATAGCCCCATCTGAAGAAATATTAGAATTAATTGGTGCAAATCAAGATTCATTTGAAGTGCAATTTTTATCCTTGTTTATTTCATTACTGTATGAAAAGAGTCATTTGGATCAGTTATATAAAGATCAATTTATGACAAGTTATTCAAATAACTCAAACTTAGTCACAAATTTCATGGATCAAACTTTTGAACCATACAACAATCTTATTGATTCCCCAATTAATCTAAATAAGAAACTTGCCTTATTATTAATCATGGTTACCAATCAAAAGAATATTGGTTTCTTAGAACGAGATATTGACTTAGTTACGGTAGATGATGAAATGATGATCGCATTGGAATGTGCTATTCTATTTGCGGAATTTGTGGAATCTGAACAAAGTGTTAAATTTAATCGAAATGATATCTTAACACTAGCCTTCTTCTTTAACAATGAATTCTCCTACGCGCCAACGGTTGATCGTAGAACGCTCATGATTGTATCAGAAAAGGGTGAGGCGATGGCTCAAGCCTTAGCCCGCCGTTTACGCAAAGAAGTTGAACA
The DNA here is from genome assembly GCA_021847325.1 of Bacillota bacterium. Taxonomy (GTDB): domain Bacteria; phylum Bacillota_I; class Bacilli_A; order Erysipelotrichales; family Erysipelotrichaceae; genus UBA2212. The sequence goes on along the minus strand of JAJZTY010000002.1, from coordinate 37,054 downwards.
ATATACGTATGCCATTAATATCAGTAACACGATTGATGCAAATCAACTTAGACAACCGAATCTCATGATTGTGACGGATATGGAACGTTTTGCGCAAGCGGAGAATAATGTTATCTTCTATCCTAATCTATCGGATTATGAAACCATTATTCCTAACTTAAAGTTTAGAATACTAGATAAGAATGAGAGACTATTAGTTCTACTAGATCATATTAAACAAGATCGATTCTTCCACAATGTGCCTGTCAAAAATATTAAAGAAGTTATAAATTTTATAGCGGATGTAGAAAAGATGAATAGTATCCAAAGGGTCACATTGCGAAAAGAAGTGCATGATAGTCATGAACGATATTTCTCTTCAGTTCGTCAACAAGCCGCATTGATTCGTTTCTATGATGATGAAAGAACTGAACCAAGTATCATGATTATTATTCCATCTAAGGCATTCACATGGAATGGCTCGAAGGTTAAAATTATCTTTGTGTTCTTATTTCCGAAGAGATATCCACAGTTAATGTTATTAGCTAACCCACTAACCATGATATTAGCAAATGGATCACTTATGCATCGATTAGTCCAAAGTAAATCTGTAGATGAATTTAAGAAATATATATTAAGGGTTAGTTAATTAACCCTTTTATTATGCTTATTGAACTAATAATCATTTTTTCCACTTTAACAACGGAAATTTTGAATTAATCAATATTTTCTCTTTATCTAAGGAAAAAAGTGATAAATCAAAAATTTCTCTTTGACAACAGAAAAAAATGGTTATTGTAACCACTTACATTTAATGTATACTCTGTTCAAGACATAAGACGTGCAGATTAATTATGTTATTACTGGAGGGATGTATGCAGATTGGAATGATAGGCTTAGGTAAAATGGGATTAAACCTCATGATGAACCTACGCGATAACGGAATTGATGTAATTGGATATGATGTTAATCCGGCAATGCGTCAAGGTGCAGTAGAATGTGGTTTAACCGTATATGAAAATTTGAATGATTTCACACAGTCATTCAGTGATCGAAAAATCATTTGGGTAATGGTTCCTGCAGGTAAGATTACAGACAGTGTGATTCATCAGGTAAGTCAATTATGCCAAGCAGGTGACATTATTATTGATGGGGGAAATTCGTTTTATCAAGATTCACTAAGACATGCAAAACAATTAAAAGAAATGGGGATTCATTTCCTTGATTGTGGGACTTCAGGAGGTACCTCAGGTGCACGAGGTGGTGCTTGCCTAATGATTGGTGGAGAAGAAGAAGTGTTTAATCATTTGAAAGATGTATTCCAAGCTATCTCAGTTGAAAATGGTTGCCTATATGCTGGGAAGTCAGGAAGTGGTCATTACTTAAAGATGGTCCACAATGGGATTGAATATGGAATGATGCAAGCCATTGGTGAAGGATTTGAAGTTCTAGAGGCGAGTGAATATGACTTTGATTTTGAGAAAGTTGCTCGAGTTTGGAATAATGGTTCTGTGATTCGATCTTGGCTAGTTGAGTTAATGGAACTATCATTTAAAAACGATCCAAAACTAGACATGATTACAGGTGCTTCTGACTCAAGTGGAGAAGCTCAATGGACAGTTGAACAAGCTTTACAGCTAAAAGTTCCAACGCCTGTAATTAGTTTATCGCTTATGATGCGATATCGTTCAAAACAAAATGACACATTTGCGGGTAAGGTTGTTTCAGCTTTACGAAATGCATTTGGTGGTCATTCAGTTACAAAAAAATAACCTTAGGGTAAGGAAAGGAAAATCATGGAATTAACAGTAGTTCAAGCATTGCTGATTGCGTTATTCGTAGCAGCTGTGCAATCACGTGGTTTAGGGTATGCAACTCTAACGATGCGTTTTAGCCCAATGATGACTGGCTTAGTTGTTGGTCTAGTTATGGGTAGAGTACCTGAAGCAATGGTTATTACAGCAGGTATTCAATTAGTTTATATGGGCGTTATTGCGCCAGGAGGTTCAATGCCTTCAGAACCTGCAGTTGCGACAGCTATCGCAGTTCCTGTAGCTCTATTAGCTAAGATGGAACCTTATGAAGCGATCGCAATCGCTATTCCAGTTGGATTATTAGGTGGTTACTTATACCAATTCAGATTCTTCTTAAATACATTTATTATTCGTTTATCCGATAAATTTGCAGAAGAATTGAATGATAAAGGTTTATGGTTCTCTATTATGGGGTTACCAATTATTGTATCTTTCGCACTTTATGTACCAGTTATGTTCTTAGCATTATATTATGGAGCTCCATTTATTGCGGAATTCACAGCAGCGAATGCAAGTAGTCAATTATTCCATGTACTATCCGTTGTGGGTGGTGGATTAGCTGCAGTCGGTATCGCGTTATCTGTTCACGTTATTGGTAAAAAAGAATACATCGTGTTCTTTATCCTAGCGTTCTTCTTAGCATACGTATTAAAACCATTAGGCGTAACAATGATTACATATGCAGTTCTAGGTAGCGTACTTGCGTTTATCTATGTTCTTGTTACTCGCTTAAGTAAAGATTAAGGAGCTATATCATGAGTAAAAATATGACACCTGAAAAGATTACACAAAAAGATTTACATGGCGCTTGGTTCCGTTGGTGGTGGGCAAATGAAGTTCCACATGCTTTCGACCGTTATATCTCTCCATCATTATTACTAGCATTAATGCCTTTATTAAGAAAATTATATAAGAATGATGATGATCTTCGTGAAGCATATCACCGTCACCTAATGTTCTTTAACACTCAAGCTATTTGGGGTGGAGGAACCATTACAGGTATCGTCGCTTCTTTAGAAGAAACACGCGCAAATCAAATCGCAAATAATGAAGAAGTTACCGTTACACATGACCTTATTAACAATACTAAATTAGGTTTAATGGGTGCTTTAGCTGGTATTGGGGATGCGATCGACTCTGGTACTGTTCAATATATCTTTATTGCTATCGCATTGCCTTGGGCACAAGCTGGATCTCCAATGGGTTCATTGTTCCCTTGGATCGGATTTACATTAGTTACTTACTTATATGGATATTACTTTACACGTAATGGCTATAAACTAGGACGTGCTGCAGCAACTGAACTTGTTAGTGGAAAGAAAATGACTGCTATCATCGAAGGTCTATCTGTATTAGGTTTATTCATGATGGGTATTATCGCTTCCAGTTATGTAAAAGTAGCGTCTGTCTTCACACTTAATATTTCTGGAAAAGAGTTCGTTTTACAAAACATTCTAGATGGCTTACTACCTGGTTTATTACCATTTACCGTAATTATGGCTATTTACTTCTACTTCTCTAAGAAGGGAATTAAAGTTACGAACGCTATTTTAGGATTAACAGCAGTACTCGGTGTATTAGCTTGGTTTAATATTCTTTAATTAACCATTACACTCCCATACTTCTGTGTGGGAGTGTGTCTATAAAGGAGGACAACATGGGACAAATACAATTAACACGCATCGATGATCGTTTAGTACACGGACAAGTCATGACTAAATGGTCAAAGGGTTTAGGCATTAACGCAATCTTTATTATTGATACTGAAGTAGCTAAAGATGACTTTATGAAACAAATCTTTATTAGTTCTGGTGAACATTCAGGATTCAAAGTAAAAGTCATGAGTATCGATGAAGCGATTGAATATTGGAATACCACTCAATTTGAAAATTACAAGGCAATATTACTCTTCAAATCCGTTTTTACAGTAAGTGAAGCGGTTAAAAAAGGATTACCAGCAACACTAGTAAATATTGGTGGAATAGCGAAACGCAAAGATACCAAATTTATTATTAACAGTGTTTCAATCGGAAATGATGAAGCAGAATTATTGCGTGAATTAAATAAAGAATACAATGTAGAAATTTTCTTCCAAATGTTACCGGACAGTAATAAAGTCTCTCTCGCAGAAGCTTTAAAACAATTCTAATATGGATCGTATCGCAATAGTAAATAGCAGTTCGTTCGGGAAGTATTTTCCTGAACAACTGAATCGACTCAAGAAAATTGGTCCAATCGAGTTCTTTAAATTTCCAAGTGATATACATCCAAAAGAGCTCGCGGAAACATTAAAGGATTATAACTACATTATTGCCTCAGTCACTCCGTTTTTTACCAAAGAATTTTTTGAAAATCATCCTGGCGTTAAACTCTTAACTCGACATGGAATCGGCTATAACAATGTCGATGTAACGTCGGCCACTCAACACAATTGTTATGTGACGATTGTGGAAGGAATTGTCGAACAAGATGCGGTTGCGGAAAACGCGATAGCACATCTTATGAATTCAACTCGTCAACTTAAATGTGCGGCAGAAGCGGCAGAAAATGGTGAGTGGAAACGTCGTGCAGAGTTTATGGGATATCAAATCCGTCATAAAACAGCAGGTGTTATTGGATTTGGAAATATTGGTTCAAGAGTTGGATCCATATTAAAAGAGGGTTTCAAATGTCGACTATTAGCATATGATCCTTATCTATCCGATGAACTATTGAGAGAGAAAGGTGCGATTCCCGTTTCTTTAGAAGAGTTACTTCGCGAATCAGACATAATCTCATTAAATGCATTTGTGAATGATAAAAGTTATCACTTAATCAAACATGAACAAATTCAACAGATGAAAGATCATGTCATGATTGTTAATACAGCTCGTGGAGAGTTAGTTGATGATCGTGCCATCATTCAGGCTGTTATTGATCGTAAAATATTTAGTTATGGAACAGATGTTGTGGAAGGTGAACCCATTGATTCAAGTCATCCACTCTTCTCGAGTCCATTTATAACAGTCACACCACATACATCTGCTTATACCTATGAATGTTTAGAAGGTATGGGTGAGAAATGTGTGTCGGATTGTGAAAAAGTTGCCGCTGGTGAAGTTCCATTGAACCTCATTAATAAAGAGTTAATTGAGCTCGTAAATCAATAGGAGAAATTTATGGTTGGTGTATTAATTTTAACGCATGGAAAACTAGCGGATGGATTAAAGAATAGTGTTGAAATGATTATGGGTCAAAATGAATCGTTCAATACACTAGGATTATATGAAGGTGATGATTTTTCTGAATTCAAAGAAAACGTACTTGAACATATAAGTTTACTTGATACAGGAGAAGGAGTTCTTGTATTAGTGGATTTATTTGGCGCATCACCATACAACTCAGTGATGTTTAATTATCAAGAGATTAAAAGTCGTGAAAAAAATGTAAGACTGATTACTGGAGTTAATCTACCGATGGTAATTGAGTCATTAAATGCGCGTAACTATATGAAATTAGATCAGTTGTATGAAGAAGTTATGAATATGGGTATTAGTAATATAAAAGGTTTTAAGGGTGAATTCTAATGAAAGTCTTAATCACACCGCGATCTTTTGGTAAATACAATGATATTGCCAAAAACCAATTACTTGAACATGGAATTGAAATTGTTTCAAATCCAAGTGGTTCCATTCTAAGTGAAGATGAATTAATCGAATTAGTTTCAGATGTGGATGGAATTATTATTGGAGTCGATCCATTAAATGAAAGAGTTTTATCGCACGCAAAGAAATTAAGCGTTATTTCTAAATATGGAGTAGGCGTGGATAATATTGATTTAGATTATTGTAAGAAACACAATATTGATGTTCATATTACCAAGAACGCAAATTCACAAGCTGTTGCGGATTATGCCTTTGCGCTTATACTTGCTGTTGCACGAAGAGTGACTGAAATCAATGAAGCTTGTCACAAGAAAGATTGGTCAAAAAAAGTTACCGTTGATATTTATCAAAAGAGAATTGGTATTCTGGGTTTTGGGAATATTGGTAAAGCAGTCGCGTGCCGTGCAAGAGGATTTGATATGGAAGTCTTAGCGTATGACACATACCAAGACCATGAGTTTGCGAATAATCATCAAGTTCGATTTACTTCGGTGGATGAAATTATTGAAACGTGTGATTTTATCAGTATACATTTACCATTAATACCTGAGACAGCGTATCTATTGAATTATAATCTCATGAGTCGTATGAAGAAGAATGCGATTATCATCAATACGGCTCGTGGTGGAATTATAAATGAAGATGATCTTGCACGAATTCTAAGTGAAAAGAAGATTTATGGAGCAGGTATTGATGTATTTGAACATGAACCTGCTTCAGAATCTCCTTTATTAAACTTTAACAATGTGATTGTAGGATCTCATTGTGCAGCTTCTACCGAAGGTGCTATTGAGAATATGAGTAATTTTGCGGTCGATAATTTAATCGATGCATTTAAGAAAAGAGGACTTCTATAATGGATAAAATTGATATTATCAAACGAATTATGGAGGATAAATTAGTAGCTGTAATACGAGCTGAATCCAAGGAACAAGGACTTAAGGTTGTGGATGCAGTTCAAAAAGGTGGGATTAAATTGATTGAGGTAACGATGACTGTTCCTGGTGCAGTGGATATCATCTCAACTTTAACTCAAGAATATAAAGGCAAGGATGTAGTGATTGGGGCTGGGACAGTATTAGATTCTGAGACAGCTCGATTATGCATCTTAGCTGGAGCACAGTTTGTTGTATCGCCAAGTTTCAATGAACCTACTAGTACTTTATGTAATCGTTATCGTGTTCCTTATTTACCAGGAGCGATGACAGTAAATGAAATTATTGAATGTTTAGAACATGGTGCAGATATTATTAAACTTTTCCCAGGTAATTTATATCGTCCAGAAACTATAAAAGATTTCAAAGCACCTCTCCCACAAGCTAATTTCATGCCAACGGGTGGAGTTTCAGTCGACAATATTGCGCAATGGGTCAAAGCAGGTGCAGTTGCGATTGGAGTAGGTGGATCATTAACAGCTGGCGCAAAAACAGGTGATTATGATGCTGTTACACGTGAAGCAAAACGCTTTATAGAAGCACTATCACAATAATGAGTTCCTTTGAATATGTATTCTTTGATATGGATGGATGTTTAGTTGATAGCGAACGAATCTATTGTGATCTATGGCTTGAGACATTCATTCGATATAATATACCAATTTCATATGAAACGATTATGAGTTGGAGAGGTTTAGGTTTCTTAGAAATTGTGGATGATATTAATCAATATACACAAGATCGTGAATTTGCTATGTCATTAAGAGATAAACGTGATGCTTTATTTTGGGAAAGATTAGAAAAGAATGAAGTTACGTTAAAACCATATGCATTAGAATTTATGAAAATTCTAGATGAACGAAATATACCTTATGCTTGTGTAACCTCTACATTTCAGTATAAAGCTGAAAGAATATTAAAATATTTTAATCTACATGATCGATTTAAGTTTATTGTTTATGGGAATCAAGTAGAACGCACAAAACCATTTCCTGATGTATATCTTAAGGCAATTGAGTTATCCAATACAGATACTTCAAAAATACTAGCATTTGAAGATTCATACAATGGAATGTTGTCGTGCAATCGTGCCGGTTTAAGTGTTGTGTATATCCCGGATATGATAAAAGAATCATACCCTGACATAAAAATACATGCCCAGTTGGAAAGCTTTGAATCGGCCATTCAGTTGTTCGATTAAGCATATAGCCAATGCTTTTCGATAGTATTTGTCTGTGTATATCCTTTACAAAAGCACCTCAAGTCAAATTGGGGTGCTTTTGTGTTAGTGGCTATATCATTGAAAATAAAAATCCAGAACTTATAATAACCGCATTCAATAATCCATGAACAATCATTGAAGGAATAATTGAATCAAACTTTAAGATGATGTAACGTAATGTACCAATAAACCCCATAGGAATCAATAATAAGAAAAGGTGTATTTGGATATATCAAATTTGTGAGATAAAATGAAAACTTACTAATCACTTCTGTTAATATTATAAAAGCGATTAATACAATACTAAGCAACACACATTTCGAACCTATTGAATGTTTCTTCATCGTAATCTCTTAAATAGATTGTGTATATACATAACATGTTATATAATAAGGTAGGTAACATATTATGTCAATAGAAAGAGGTATTTATGAATATAAACTATGAAAAAGCTGAAATGATGGACTCTAAACAATTTTCATTTGGGGCATTATTAATAACTGCTATAAAATTAGATACTCAATTGGATAAAGCATTGAAAGAATTTGATTTAACTTCTAAACAATGGTTCTTAATGGTGATACTCGATACGATGTTTGAATCTGCGCCTACTTTAAATGAATTGTCACAAGAAATGGGTAGTTCTTATCAAAATGTTAAACAAGTTGCGCTTAAGTTAAAAGAAAAGAACATGATTGATATCGCAAAAGACCCAAAAGATGCTCGAGCATTAAGAATTAAGTCGACACCAGAATCTAAGTTAATATGGGACAAACTCATTCCAACTTCAATTAAATTTATGGACTCATTCTTTAAAAATATTGAAGAAAAGGACTTAGATACACTCAAAAAGGTATTATTCCAACTCATGTTTAATCTAAATGATATGGAGACATCATAAAAACAAGACCCTATATCAATAAAGCAGGAATAACTGAAGATTATAAAGGAGTAAGAGACTTTCTCATCCAACGAGGATATTGTGAGTTTGTTTATGCACAATGGGATTGGATGATCACACATGGTTGGCTAGATCAACACAACCTATACAAGATTCAATTATGGGAAGATCAAGATAATATAGTAGGATTGGTCACGTATGATACGGTACTGGATACAGCTTATTGTATAACTTTGCCAGAATATGAATATTTAAAAAATGAAATGATTCAGATTGTAGATGAGAATTATTGTGTAAATGGACTTGTGAAAGTTGTGATACCTCAAACAGATGATGCATTTCAAAAAATTGCATATTCAAATGGGTTTATCGCTTCTTCAAAAGCTGAACATGATGCGGTATTTTATAAGGGGAATAATGATTTAAATTACACGTTGCCAGATGGTTATAAATTAATTTCTATGTTAGAAGAGTATAATCCTTATGAATATTTAAATTGTTTATGGAAAGGATTTAATCACGAGATGAATGGAGAAGGACCACTCGTGTATGATGATAACCAAAAAAGACAAGCAGATTCAGAGATGTTAAGAGAGAATGTCGATTTATCATTAAAGTTAGCGATTGTGAATTCTGAAGGTCATTATGTCTCTTATTGTGGATTATGGTATGATAAACAACTTGATTTCGGATTAATCGAACCACTTGCGACAATTCCTGAATGTAGAGGACTTGGACTCGCAAAAGCACTTGTCTATGAAGGGGTTAAACGAGTATTTATTGAAGGTGCTAAACGAGTTTTTGTAGGATCCAATCAACCATTCTATTATTCGATTGGAATGTTTCCGTATCAATCACATACGATATGGGAAAAGAAAAAATAGGAAATGAAAAGAAAAGACGAATCATTTCGTCTTTTTTATCGATAAGATTGACTTCTATGTGAAACCATAAGTAAGTGTAAAATTAATACTTCATCCATTATTTCCGCAATTAAACGGTAGTCTCCAACTCGATATCTCCATGAACCTGAATAATTAGCGGTTAATGTTTTCCGGTTGAACGTGGGTCTTTATTAACTAAGTGCTTCTCTATCCAATAATAGATTAATTTTGCTTGATGTGGATCCAGCTTCTTTAATTAGTGTACTAATACTTACACCTTTGAATTGAGCGTAATTGCGAATTTGAACTTCTTCTTCTGGTGTTATTCTAAAACTTATACTCATTTTGATCACCTCTGTAATACATTGTATAACAATTAATCAAAGCTTTCTTTCTACTTCATTTATTGTTTGTGATAAGACAGTTAACTGACCGCGAGTGATTTCTTTTAGGTCTAAAAGATAATCATCATTGATGGATCGAATGGTTAACTGAACATGATTGGTAAATGATTTATTCAGTATCTCAATATCCTTTAAACGATTAAGGATAATATCTGTAAATGGTATAGGAAACTCAATGATGGTATCTAACATATCCATGATTGGATTTAATTTAACTGTTTCTAGGGCTTGAGCGACAGAACCACTATAAGCACGAGTTAATCCGCCAGCACCGAGTTGAATTCCACCATAGTAACGAATCACAAGTGCACAAACATCTATAATACTTTGTTTACGTAGAACCTCTAACATAGGTAAACCAGCGCTACCACTCGGTTCTCCATCATCGTTACTTTTCTCAAATTGTTGGATACGATAAGCCGTACAGATATGCGTTGCCTTAGGGTGTCTCTTCTTTGCGTCCTTTAAAATTGTGTTAAACTCATCGACTGAAAAAACACGATAGAGTTCGGTAATAAACTCGGATTTTTTGATGATAATGGTATGGCTTGTGTTACAATTTATTCGAACATTCATGGTTAAAGTTTAACCGATACTTGACTGAAATAAAAGGGAGAACGAGATGATAAAACGCTATTCAAGGCCTGTAATGACAGAGCTCTGGGAAGATAAGGCTAAATTCAATCAATGGCTTAAGGTTGAACTTGCGGTGTGTGAAGTTTACCATGAACAAGGTATGATTACACATAACGAAATGGAAGCTTTAAGAAAGGCATCCTTTAATATTGATCGTATCTATGAAATAGAAGAAGATACGAAACATGATGTTGTCGCATTTACACGTGCTGTGAGTGAGACATTGGGTGAAGAAAAACGTTGGATTCATTATGGCTTAACATCGACGGATGTGGTGGATACAGCTCAGGGATTAATTATCAAAGAAGTGAATAAGATCTTACGTGATGATTTAGATAAATTACTTAGTGTATTAAAGAAAAAAGCACTCCAATATAAAGATTTACCATGTATGGGAAGAACGCATGGAGTCCATGCGGAAATTACCAGTTTTGGGTTAAAGTTTGCGTTATGGGTGGATGAACTCAATCGTCAAATCAATCGATTTGAATTGGCATCCTCTGAACTTGAAGTAGGTAAGATTAGTGGTGCAGTCGGGAACTGTTTGTATACAGGCGTTGATCTACAAGATCGTGTTTGTGAGATAGTAGGTTTAAATAAATCTATGATATCCACACAAGTTTTACAACGTGATCGCCATGCATATTACTTAAGTGTGTTAGCTCTAATAGGCGCAACGTGTGAGAAAATCAGTTTAGAGTTTAGACACTTACAAAGAACTGAAGTACGTGAAGTAGAAGAAGGATTCTCAAGTAAACAGAAGGGTTCGAGCGCAATGCCACATAAGCGTAATCCAATTTCATTTGAGAATATCTGTGGATTATCAAGAGTTCTTAGAGGCTATATGAGTACGAGCTTTGAAGATATCGCTTTATGGCATGAGAGAGATATCTCTCACTCATCCGTCGAAAGAATCATTTTACCTGATGCGACCATTCTACTGGATTACATGTTAAATCGATTAACTCGATTAGTTGATAACTTAACCGTATTTGAAGAGAATGTACGTCGTAATATAGAAATAACGCATGGGGTCATCTTTGCCCAACGTGTGATGACCTATGTGATTGAACATAAGAACATCAGTCGTGAAAATGCCTATGATTTAATCCAACCGATTGCGATGCAAGCTTGGAATCAACAAGTCGACTTTAAAATGTTATTATTGAATCATAAAGATGTTCAAGCATATTTAAATCATGAAGAAATAGAATCGTGTTTTACCTTAGAATTTTACTTAAAAGAAGTGGATTCAATTTATAAACGTGTAGGTTTATAAGAGGAGGAACTATGAGAGAAGTGATCATTCTTGCGGCGGGGGAAGGTTTAAAGTTTTGGCCATACCAGAGTACACGTAATAAATGCATGTTTCCGATTGTGAATAAGCCACTCTTAGCACATACTGTTGAAACATGTCTTGAAGCAGGAATTGAGCATATTGTCATAGTTTCTAAAACACATACGGATCCCATTCGATCCTATTTTAAGACAGTTAAACAAGTTGAGATCATAGAACTAACTCAGACGAAAGGTAGCGCTGAGAGTTTTGTGTTTGGAATGGAAAAGATTAATGGAAATGATATTTGTGTTCTATTTGGAGATTGTTTAGTTCAAAAAGAAGATTTAATTCCATTCTTAAAGAATGCGTCCAGTTATACAGTACTTATTAGTCCATTGCGTGAACATCCAACCAACTGGATCGCATGTCAATTAGATCATGATGTTATAAAACAGTTTGGGGCTCATCAACGTGGAAATGATATGACACATCAAATGGTAGGATTTACCTGTGATCGTGATTTCTTGTTTACCGCTGAACATAATCCAAACCGATTTACTCAATTAAAAGTAGGAGTAGGCTCTCCATTTGAATCATTCATTGAAGAATCATTGAATGAAATTATTAAGGAAGGGAAAATACTTAAGTCTGTTATATCCAAAGAACCCATCTTTGATTGTGATAAACCATGGCATGTCTTAGAAGCGAATGCTTATATGGCACATAAATTATGTATAGAACTCACTAAAAATAGTTTTGGGGAAAACTCACTCATTGAAGATACAGCTCGAATTGAAGGATTTGTGAAACTAGGGAAGAACAGTCGTATTGGTCATAATGTTTGGGTGAGAGGAAATATTATTGTAGGGGATAATACAATCGTTGAGAATGGGGTTATCTTAGAAGGAAATACAGTTATCGGGGATGAATGTACCTTATACAATCACTGTAAAGTTCATTCACATTCAGTGATTGGAAATCGTAATAAGTTTGATCAGGGATTTGAATTCTTATCCGGTGTTACACTCGATCATGTTTATTGTGTTCATTATGGTGAATACTATGGATTGATTGGGGAGAATACAGATTTAGGAGCAGGCACAACATCTGGCACATTGCGTTTTGATGATCAACTCAGTGCGCATTATGTTCGTGGGCGTAAAGAACTTCCGAATAACTATGCGAATGCAAGTTACTTAGGGGATTATTGTCGTACCGGTGTATCTGCTTTATTGATGCCAGGGGTTAAAGTAGGTGCGTATAGTGTAGTTGGAAGTGGTGTTGTTTTACAGAGAGATGTTAAAGATAATACATTAATCTATGTGAAACAAGAATTAGTTGAAGAAAAATGGGGTGTAGACAAATATGGGTGGTAAATGGAGGCAATATGCGTAAAGTAGAGATTGGTTTAAGTGTATATCCTGATTTTTATGACTTTGAAACGATAAAGAAACAACTCGTTCTAGCATCATCCTTAGGTTATACTCGTGTATTTACATCCATACAATTGGGTGCACTTGGTTTTGAGAGAACAGATGAATTATTAAGTGAAGGATTTTTAAAATTATTTAATTTAACTCGTGAATTAGGGATGAAAGTACATGCGGATTTGAACTTAGATGTTTTCACTCGCATTGGGGCAGAAGTGGATAATGTAAAACCGATTGTGGATTTAAACATTGATGTCATTCGTTTAGATGGTGGGTTTGCGATTGAAGAGATTGTTCGATTAACCAATAATCCATTTGGACTCGTCATTGAAGATAATACGAGTAATGATGGACATTTGATAGAGACCATCGAAAAGATTAATGAAAGAGGAAATATAAAGAATTATCGTGCTTGTCATAATTTCTATCCAAGAAATGAAACGGGATTGGATTTTGATGATGCGGTATTTACAGCAGATTTACTCAATGATTTTGGGGTAGGAAATGGAGTTTTCATTACATCACAAACATCGCCAAGTGATTTAAATACGAGTGGGGATGGTATACCAACTGTTGAGGAACATCGTTATTGTCCACCTCACATTGCGTTTAGTGAATTACGTAATACTGGTGTATTTGATATGATTTTATTTGGGGATAGTATGCCGGATTATGATTCATTAAAAGCGGTAAGTGATGCGGCTAAATGTGATTATGTGGAATTAGAAGCGTGGTTAGATAAGGATTTAGATGTAAATCAACGTAAAGTTCTTACTGAAACAATTCTTTGGTCAAGACCTGATCAACCTCGTTTACTACTTCGTGCAACTCAAACACGTAAGAAAGTAAGTGTTCCACCTAAAAATACAATTGCACGACCTTATTTAAGTATTACCTTAGATAATATTCGATCAAATCGTTATGAAGCAGAAGTTCAAATAGCACTTGAAGATTTACATCCTAGTCCGGTTGCGAATGTGGTTGGGATGGTTAAGCCTACTTGTAAACGACTATTAAATCAAGTAAAATATAAACAGTATCCATTTAAAATAAAGGAGTAAACATGGAAGGTCTAGAACTCGTTAGTTTTCAAATTATTGCGGCTGCAGGATCCGCTCGTTCTTCATATGTAGAAGCACTACAAGCTGCAAAACAAGGGAATTTCGAAGAAGCTGAAGCTTTGATTAAACAAGGTGATACAGACTTCGTTGAGGCTCACCATGTACATGCGGAGCTTATTCAAAAATTCGCTGGTGGAGAAGATCCAGGAGCGAATATCTTATTAATTCATGCGGAAGACCAAGTTATGAGTGCTGAAGTATTGAAGTTAATGGCTCTTGAATTTATTGAATTGTACAAAAAATTGGCAAAATAGTTAAAAAGGCGTAATGCCTTTTTTCTTTTGATGTAAAATAGAGGTATGACAGAACACATTGAACAACTCGTAACAGAGAAACCGAATCCGAATACACTCAAACTAGATGAACTTAGTCCTCTTGAAATCGTTCAAATTATGAACGAAGAAGACCAAAAAGTCGCTTTAGCAGTGAATAAGGAACTTCCAAAAATTGCGCATGCGATTGAGATCATTGTTAAACAGCTTAATGTGAAAGGAAGAGTGATTTATTTTGGGGCTGGCACAAGTGGACGTTTAGGAATTCTAGACGCATCAGAATGTCCCCCAACCTTTTCCACAACAGATGAATTTATTGCGTTGATTGCGGGAGGGAATAGCGCAGTTAAATCAGCCGTTGAAGGAGCAGAAGACTCTGAGACATTAATCATCGAAGAACTCAAAGCACTTAAGTTCACCTCTAAAGATGTGGCAGTAGGAATCGCCGCAAGTGGAAGAACACCGTATGTTATTAGTGGTTTAAAATACGCTAAGAGTATTGGGGCACATACCATTTCAATTTCATGTAATCCTGATTCCATGTTATCGAAGGTCAGTGATGTTGGGATCGATGTCGAAGTGGGTCCTGAAGTCTTGACAGGTTCAACACGTTTAAAAGCAGGAACTGCGACAAAGATGGTATTAAATATGTTATCTACCGCATCCATGGTACAAATGGGTAAAGTGTATGGGAACTTAATGGTAGATTTAAATCCAAGTAATATAAAGTTAATTGATCGTGCTAAACGAATTATTATGCAAGCAACAGGTGTTAATGAGAAAACAGCACATACAGCACTATACGATGCGAATCTAAAAGTAAAAGTTGCGATTGTCATGATTAAAAAGAACTGTTCCGCATCTGATGCGATGAACAAACTCGAAAGAGCGAATGGCTTTGTATCTAAAGCACTTAAATTAAAATAATGTCACAATTTGTGACATTTTTTATCTTATAGGAAAGTTCTCTAAATCTCAGAAAACAAATTAAAAGAAGCGCTGATGTGAACGCACTCAAAAAGTAAATGAGATTGAAAGATGAAGGCGATGTATATAAGCGCTATGGTTTTCGACAAAGCGTTTCGTTATAACATTTAGGACATTGCCAACGCTGGGGTTCCGGATTCCCAATATCGATTAGGTAGTCCGCTTCTTCGCCATAACACCAAGCAGGCATTTTTTCTTCATAGCCACAATGCGTGCATTTCATGTCAATCAAGCGATCTCCAGCGGAATCATCATGTGTATGCTTAGGATGAGTCATAAGCAAAACCTCCATTTCTTTTCGAGGGGGGAACCCAGAAACCAATATATTCCATATAATGACCACAATCACAAAGCAAAGGGTCGGTGTCAAAGGTTGAAATCAGACTTTGCCGATAGGGAAGGTGTTTACGAAGCGTGCTTAGACATGATTTAAGCAGGGCTTTCACAGTCGGCTTGTGTTGTGTTTGACAGCTGGCATAAAGCCCATAGTAGCGAATCATCTTGAATTGAGATTCTGGGATGTGAACGATGAGCTTCTTCATGAACGTGAAGACAGGCTCCGTCACTTCGATGCGCTCCTCTGTTTTATGGTCTTCATAGAAGTAGGTGATCATCCGATTCGAACGATCAAGCGCAAGGATCCGACTTTGAGCCATGACGGGTCGACCAGCATAGCGGATGATGTATGCCGTAACCGCATCCTTGCCATTCTTCTGTTCCATCGCCGGCGCATGGACATAAAAACCATCGGTATAGTCGCGATAAATTTGATTGATCCGTTGCTTGAGCTCACTCAGCACAGCGGGTTGATTGGCATAGAAGGCCTTCATCTTGTCCAACAGACATTTCATGAAGGATTTGCGAAGCACCTCATAGTTGATGTAGGAGATGGGTTTATAGATCTGGTCTTCATTCATCCCGCCTTCGGTAAGGAGACAGTGAATGTGGGGGTTCCAATTCAGCGCTCGACCGAAGGTATGGAGCGTGAGAATGAAGCCAGGTTTGAAGGTATGTTTTTTTCCGTTCATCCGATCAAACGTATAGAAGAGGGTATCCTTGACGGCTTCAAACAAGACATGGAGGAGATCACGATCTCTTCTGAAATAATCCCGTAAGCAGTGATCGATGGTAAAAACGACATGGCGATGCGGGACATCGAGCGTCGAGGCTGAAATAGAGTAGGCACGAAGATGGGCATACTTGACGCCACAGGCATTACAGAAGCGACTTTTACAGGTATAACAGATGACGTGCGTTTTCTTACAGTTTGGGCATTCATAGATTTTGAAACCGGCGTCGAGGGTTCCGCAGGCCATCATTTTTTGAACTTCTTTGACGATCACAGGGCGTAAACCACGATGAACCACTTCAGGGTCCAGCAGAAACGACGTCCAATAGGCAACGAAAATTCTTTGAATGGACAACTTCGAAGGATCCACCATCTTTGAGAAAGAATGTGTCGCGACTTTGGCGAGGGGGATCGCCAGGTTATCTGAGATCATCAATAAAGTCCTCACCCAAAGTATAACTGAATTCCCTTTGCGTGAGGACGATGAATAAATCATGGATTATGTTTTCATTATTTTTCAAGATGGCGAAGATTTATCTTCGTCACTTTTTTAGCTTTGTTTCTAAAACAGATAGAGACATATAAATGGAAGAAATGTAACAACTTAATGTAAGTGTATGTAAATAGTGTAATATTTGTGAAAATGTTATTGACAGTTATGAAAAAATTGAACATAATAGTGCAATAGTAAAGGTGGGCATTATGTTAAGGTATGTTCTGAAGCGTATAGGCAACATTGTCATTCTGTTAATTGGGATCTCGTTCATCATTTTTGCGAGTCTCTATTTAGCGCCTGGAGATCCAGCTGAGTTAGTTGCTGGAGCGAATGCGACACCGGATGACATTGAGCGTGTACGCGTTTTTTTAGGTTTGGATAAACCTTTCCTAGTGCAATATTGGATCTATTTCACGAATCTAATTCAAGGGAATCTCGGTACATCTTTGGTGACACGACAACCGGTACTGAATGAAATCATCGTTCGCTTACCGCATACTCTGAATCTAGCGTTTACATCGATGTTGGTGGCGGTGATCATTGGAATTCCTGCAGGAATCCTATCTGCCATCAAAAAGGATTCATGGTTGGATAATTTGATTTCAACCACATCCTTAGCAGGGATATCGGTCCCGAACTTCTGGTTAGGTTCGATGTTGATTCTCTTATTCAGTGTTGTGCTTCGTTGGTTGCCTACAGGTGGTATGACAGAACCTTTCTGGACAAGTTTGGGTTTCAAACAAGCCATCCTACCTTCAATAGCCTTAGGAATGAGCGTTGCGGCAAGTTTCATGCGCGTGGGCAGAAGTGCTATGTTGGATGTCATGCAGTCAGATTACATCCGAACAGCACGTTCCAAAGGGCTGAAGTACAGCACGATTGTTGTGATACATGCCTTACGTAACGCTTTGATTCCGATTCTGACGATCTTTGGGACCAGCTTCGGTGGTTTATTGGGTGGAGCAATTGTCACGGAACAAGTCTTTGTAATCAATGGTATTGGTACCTACTTACTCACATCAATAAATATGCGTAATTATCCTGCTGTGCAGAGTACGGTGTTGGTCATTGCATTCTTCTTTGTTTTTGTGAATCTCTTGGTAGATTTGTTGTATGTGGTTGTAGATCCACGGATATCGTACGAGTAGAGGTGGCATATGCGAAAACGTAAAGAAAACTGGTTGGTCAAAGCATTTACAAACCTTCTTAAAAATAAACTGGCAACCGTTGCATTCTTCTTTCTGATATTAGAGATATTAATTGTGCTGATTGCTCCTTACTTGACACCGCATGATCCTCTAGAAACCAATATCGCCTTAAAACTAGCACCTGGTTTCTGGGCGAGTGAAGGATATGTAGAGGGGTATTACTTAGGAACCGATCATTTGGGACGAGATGTCTTGACGAGACTCCTTTATGGCGGACGTATCTCGTTATGGGTAGGCTTTGTATCTACCTTCATTGGTTTGATTTTTGGGGTAACACTAGGTTTGTTAGCGGGCTATTATAAACAATTAGATAACATCATCATGCGCTTCATGGATCTTCTCTTTACTTTTCCAGGTATCCTCTTGGCCATGTTGATTGTGGCCATGTTGGGAGCGAGTACAACAAATGCAATGATTGCAATCAGTGTATGGTCAATTCCGGGCTTTGCACGGATGGTGCGAGGGAAGGTTTTGTCACTTAAAGAAGAAGACTACGTCACGGCTGTACGCTCCTTGGGAGCGAGTGATTTCAGAATTCTATTTCTTCACATTTTAAAAAATAGTTTACCAGTCATCATCGTCGTATCGACGATGCGTCTCGCAAGTTCGATCATGTCGATTGCGACCTTAAGTTTCCTTGGTCTTGGTTCGCCACCGCCCAATCCGGAGTGGGGGGCAATGATCGCGACAGCCCGCGATTATATGTGGAAGCAACCAAGTTTAATAATTATCCCAGGGGTTGTGGTGATGATAACCGTCATCAGCTTCAACATCGTCGGAGACAAGCTGAGGGATGTCTTGGATCCGAGTTTAAAAGAAAATGCTTAAAAGGAGAAAGAAATGAAGACAATCAAAAAATTAATTCTAAGTTTAGTCTTTGCTTTAGTGCTCACTGCATGTGGGAGTGATGCCCCTGTAGCACCAGTGGCTGTTGAAGATGCGAAGATCAATGTGATCATCACAGCGATTCCATCTGGCTTTTCACCATTGAAAACCAATGACTCCGCATCGTCATCTATCAACTCGCAAATCTATGAGTCCTTGTATAAACGTGAAATGGATGGTTCTGGTTATTATCCATTACTTGCTAAGGATTTCCCTGTTTGTTCAGAAGATGGTTTAACTTGTACGATTACTTTAAATGAAGGTGTTAAATTCCATGATGGCAAAGAACTGACTGCTGATGATGTCAAGTACACCTTGGAAAGCATTAAGAATCCTGAATATGGATCAGCACGTGCATCAATCGCGGCTTCGATTGAAACGGTAACGGTCGTTGATCCTTATACAGTTGAGTTGAAATTGAAGTATCCAGATGGTGTTTTATTAGCGAAACTGGCACATACGAACTCCGCGATCATCTCCGAACAAGCGGATACCGCACAAGACTTGATGATCAATCCAGTTGGAACAGGTCCTTATAAATTTGTCAGTTATACATCTGGAAGTGAGGTTGTCTTAACACGCAATGAAGACTACTGGGGAGAACTATCTAATATCAAAGACTTAGTGATCACCATCGTTACCGAACCTGCGACAGCCATTGCACGTTTGGAAACAGGCGAAGCTGATTTTATCGCAACGATTCCTGTAGATCAAATCGGTCGCGTCGAAGCGATGAGTAATGTGAACCTGTACACCAAAGAAGGTGCAGGAATCACATACTTAGGCATGCGTACCACGGTTTCATCCAATGAAATCACCTACGACAAGAGTGTTCGACAAGCTATTGCTTATGCGATCGATCGTGAAGCATGGGTTGAATCTCTAGATGGCTATGCGGTCTTCTCACGAAGTCTTGTAGGTCCACGTGTTCTTGGCTATACCGAAGAAGCAGAGAACTTCGGTTATCCATTTGATCCTGAAAAAGCGAAAGAATTGGTTGCGGCATGTGGATGTGGGGATGAAGAAATTGTCTTCTTAACCCAAAACAACCCAACTTTGGTAGCGTTGGCTGAAATGATTCAAAGTAATCTGAAAGATGTAGGGTTCACCAATGTTGTGATTGATGCACAAGAATTTGCGACTTATCTGACAGAAGCT
Source organism: Bacillota bacterium (assembly GCA_021847325.1). GTDB lineage: Bacteria > Bacillota_I > Bacilli_A > Erysipelotrichales > Erysipelotrichaceae > UBA2212. Next base: position 16,730 of record JAJZTY010000002.1, on the reverse strand, counting down.
ACGAAAGATGATCGCTATGCCATTGGTATCTTTACTTGGGCAAATGTCACAGGTGATGGTTCTGAATTGCTTGAACCAAACTTCACAAGTGCGGGTGCAAATCGTATCAAATATGCAAATCCTGAGTTTGAAGCTTTAGTGCTCCAAAGCAAGACCACCATTGATTTGGATACCCGTATTCAAGCTTTGGAAGCAGCGAATGAAATGATATTGGAAGATGCGGCTGTCGTGCCGTTGTATAACACATTCTTGATCTATGGTGCAAACAAGCGATTGACGAACGTGGAACTCGATCCAGGTGCGTTATTCTATGTCAATCAAATGAGTGTAACAGAATAACATAAAAGGAGAATTCATATGGCCAAAGTACTTGACATCAATCAACTCGTGACCCACTTTACGATTGCCGGAAAACCCTATCCGGTCATCCGTGATTTATCTTTCTACGTGAACCAAGGCGAAACAGTGTGCATCGTAGGTGAGAGTGGTTGTGGGAAAAGTGTCACCACTTTGGCCATCATGGATTTATTACCCAATAATGGAGAAGTGGTTTCAGGTTCTATCAAACTCAATGAGATAGAACTTACAAAATTAAATAAAAAAGAACGCAATGCATTTAGAGGGCGTGACATGGGAATGATTTTTCAAGAACCCATGACGGCATTGAATCCACTCTTAACGATTGGTTATCAGTTGACGGAAAACATTATGTTACATCGTAATGTGGATAAAAAGAATGCGACTGAGATCGCCATTCATTATCTTAATGTTGTTGGTATATCCAATCCAAAAGAACGTTTAAAGCAATATCCATTTCAATTAAGTGGAGGATTGCGTCAACGTGTCATGATTGCCATGGTCATCTCTGTCAAACCGAAGTTGTTGATTGCGGATGAACCCACAACGGCATTGGATGTGACCATCCAAAAACAAGTTTTAAATTTAATGAACAAATTAAAGAAGGACATTGACGCAGGGATTCTTTTTATTACCCACGACTTAGGTGTCGTGGCTGAAATCGCCGATCGTGTCATTGTATTGTATGCTGGTCGTAAAGTAGAAGAAGCATCTGTTGAGGATCTATTCAACAACCCTAAGCATCCGTATACGATTGGATTAATGAATGCTGTCCCCAATGTGGACAGTGATCACTTTGAAATCAAACCGATACCAGGCACATTCCCTTTGTTGACGGATGATATCAAAGGCTGTCGCTTTCATCCTCGTTGTCCATTTGCGATGGATCGGTGTCGTAGTGAAGTGCCCAGTGAATTGGAATATGACAATCATCATCGAGTTGCTTGTTTTAAGGTAGAAGAGGAATATGCACATGAGTGAAGAACGTAAAGTGCTTCTAGAAGTACGCAAGCTGAAGAAAATCTTTCCAATTAAACGGAATGTTCAACTTAAGGCACTGAATGATATCAGTTTCAAAATTTATGAAGGAGAAAAATTCGGTGTGGTTGGTGAATCTGGTTGTGGTAAATCAACCTTAGGTCGAGTTCTTTTACAATTACATAAGCAAACAAGCGGATCTACGGTTTACCACGGGAAATCTGTTGAAGATGTGAATCCGGATTACATGAACAAAGAGATTCAAAATTTAGTAACTTATCAGAAGAAGGCTAGAGACTTTTATCAAGCATCTCTAAAAATAGATCGCGAAATTGAGAATCTATTTCTTCAAAGAGATAGCGTAGATGTCTTGGGCAGTGAAAAAGACACAAAACGCTATGATCAGTTGAGTCGAAAGATTGACAAACTGCAGTATGATTCGAAAGAGCTTAGAAAAAATGCTTCACGGCAGTTACGTGAGGGAAGTCGCACGATTGGCTCTTTAATTTTGAGTTCACACCTTGAAGTGATTCAAAAACAATATGCGGAGGCGCAAAAAATCTCTGAAAAAGTTCATCAGCTTTTAAAAGAACGAAAAGTTCTTGATGCGAAGACGCAAAAGAAATGGATTGAGGTAGAGAAACAAACTGCAAATCGCAGCAAGCTAAAGGAAGCAGAAGAGCTGAAGCAACAATTGGTTAAATTGGATGCAAAACTGGATGAATATCGATTGCAGGTAAAAACCATCAAGAAGCAAACGTATCAGAACTATAAGGGTAAAGATTATCTTCCCATTACCGAACAAACCCTTGATCCTAAGTACCAACAGAAGCTGGATGGGAATTATGAAACTGGTTTGAATTTGGCGAAATTATCTTCTTCTGAGATGAAACCCATTCGTAGAGAAATGCAGATGATTTTCCAAGATCCTGCAGCCTCATTGGACCCGCGTCAATCTATCGGAAGTGCCATTGAAGAAGTCTTCAAAATCAATACAAAATATTCGAAAGAAGTGCGTCAGGAAAAGACGATTGCTTTGCTCGAGAAAGTGGGTTTGAAAGCTGAGTATTATGACACGTATCCACATGCTTTAAGTGGTGGTCAAAAACAACGTGTTGGAATCGCACGTGCGATTGCATTGAATACGAATTTTGTAGTTTTAGATGAGGCAGTATCCGCTTTGGATGTCTCCGTTCAAGCTCAGATCTTACAGCTCTTAAATAATCTTTCAGATGAGTTTAAATTGACATATTTTTTCATTACGCACGACTTAGGTGTCGTTAAACATTTCTGTGATCGGATTCTTGTCATGTATCTTGGCAGTGCTTGTGAGCTCGCAGACAGTAAGACCTTGTTTAATGAACCTCTACATCCGTACACCCAATCACTCTTGGAAGCTGTACCTCGTCCAAGGATACAAGATGAAATAAAACGTGATACCATACAGGGCGAAGTTCCAAGTCCAATCAATCAACCGAAGGGATGTCCATTCCATACACGTTGTAAATTTGCGATGGATGTTTGTAAAACTGAGAAACCAATTTATCATGAAGCAAAACCAAATCATTTTGTCGCATGCCACTTATTTGAGGAGAACGTAAAAGCATGAAACTAGAATATCAACATTTACCTTATACCAGTACACGCAATGTTGTCGTTGCAAAGAATGGCATGGTTGCAACGGGTTCATCTCACGCGTCTGCAGCTGGACTTGAAATTTTACGTAAAGGGGGTAATGCCGTAGATGCAGCGATTGCGACAGCAGCCGCTTTGACGGTAGTAGAACCTACAGCGAATGGCATCGGGGGGGATGCATTTGCCCTCGTATGGATGAAGGATAAACTTCATGGTTTGAATGGCTCAGGGCCAGCTCCTAAAAACATCAATATCCAAGCTGTTATGGATAAACATGGAAGTGTTGATAAGATGCCTGTTTTTGGATGGACACCTGTGACAGTTCCTGGTGTTCCAAAAGCTTGGTCAGCTTTAAACAAGCGTTTTGGGAAACTAAGTTTACTTGAATGCCTTGAACCAGCGATTCGTTACGCAGAAGACGGTTTTCCGGTTGGGGCTGTATTGGCTCAAATGTGGAAAAACGCACATCAGCGTTATAAAGAAATTGCGGGCGATGATCCTTCCTTTAAGGCGTGGTTTGATACGTTTTCCTTTGATGGGAAAACGCCTGAATTTGGTGATATCGTCAAATTACCACATCACGCAAAGAGCTTGCGTTTGATTGGTGAATCTGACAGTGAAGCGTTTTACAAAGGTGATATTGCGGATCGTATCGTTGAGTCGTCCAATCAATTTGGAGGTTTCTTTACAAAAGAAGATTTGAGTACTTATGACGTATCCTGGGTCGATCCCATATCTGTTAATTATCGTGGTTATGATGTGTGTGAGATTCCGCCCAATGGACAAGGCATCACAGCCTTGTTGGCGTTGAATATTTTGCGCAACTTTGCTTTTAATAATAAGGAACATGTGGATACGTATCATAAGCAATTCGAAGCGATGAAAATGGCTTTTATGGATGCGAAAGAACATGTAAGTGATCCTACAAAAATGCGTGTGAACTATCAAGATCTACTTACTCCTCAATTTGGTGAAGAGAGATCAAGAGAAATTGACGATTTTGCAAAAATGTATGAACCTAAGAAACCTCCACAATCCGGTACCGTTTATCTGTGTACAGCGGATGGGGAAGGGAATATGGTCTCCTACATTCAAAGCAACTATATGGGCTTTGGTAGTGGTATGGTGGTGGATGGAATCGCTTTACAGAATCGTGGCAGTGATTTCAGTCTTGATGCAAGTCACGTGAATGCGCTGGAAGGTGGAAAGAAGACGTATCATACCATCATTCCAGGATTCTTACTGAAAGATGGCAAAGCTGTAGGTCCATTTGGTGTCATGGGGGGTTATATGCAACCACAAGGTCATGTCCAAGTCGCGATGAATATGATTGACTTCAAATTAAATCCACAAAGTGCCTTGGATGCGCCACGCTGGCAATGGATGGAAGGTAAGAAATTCTTAGTTGAACATAATTTCGATCCGGCAATTATTAAGCAATTGGTCAATAAGGGTCATCAAGTTGAGATGACCTACAATTCAGTCCTATTTGGACGTGGTCAAATCATTGTACGCCTTGATAACGGAACTTTGGTTGGCGGCTGTGAGGCTCGTACCGATAGCAATATCGCATGTTACTAGAAGGAGATGTATGAAACAACTCGTTGAAATCTTCGTTACCTTCTTTAGGGTGGGTCTATTCACTTTTGGTGGTGGCTATGCGATGTTGCCGATCGTGAAGAAAGAAATCATTGAAAAGAAGGACTGGATCACGCAGGAACAACTCCTGGATTACTATGGCGTAGCTCAAGTCAGTATGGGCATCATTGCCATCAATACCTCTGCTTTAATAGGTTATCAAGTTGCCAAGAAGAAAGGTGCCTTAGTTGCTGGTTTTGCATCAGCATTACCTTCGATTCTGATCATTACGATTATTGCGCTTTTCTTGGAAAGTTTCATGCAATACCCACAAGTATTGAATGTGTTCAAAATGATACGAATCGTGGTTGCGGCTTTGATTGTCAATACTGCTTACACTTTAGGTAAAAAAGGCATCATCGATTGGATTGGGGTGGTTCTATTTGGAATCTCATTTGTGTTGATTACTTTTGTGCACGTCAATCCGATATTTTTAATCCTCTTCTCAGCTGTTGTGGGTATTTACTTTAAACCCAAAGCGGAGGTCAAAGCATGATCTATCTCATTCTGATATTTGAATTCTTCATCATTGGGACATTCTCTGTTGGTGGAGGTTTAGCAACTTTACCTTTTCTCTATAATTTAGCAGAGCGTTATCCTTGGTTTGATAAAGCAACTTTGATTGATATGATTGCCATTTCTGAATCAACTCCAGGACCGATTGGCATCAATATGGCCACTTATGCTGGCTTCAAAGCAGGCGGTATCTTTGGAGGATTCCTTGCAAGCATTGCTGTCATGGCGACGGGTGTATTATTTATGTTGGTGGTTGCGAACATCTTGACGAAGTTCAAAAATCATCCATTAATAACAAAAATCTTTTATGGGATACGGCCTACGATCGCAGCTTTAATTGCCTATGCGGCCTATGAAATGGTCAGTGTGACATTATTCAAATTTGAACCATTTAAAATTGAATGGGTGTCGATCGGATTATTTTTTGTTGTACTCGGTATCTTGTTTAAAACAAAGATCACACCCATCCTTTTGATTTTAATTGCTGCAGTATTGGGTTTAATCTTACCAATCGTTTAATGGGCATATCAATGCCTTTTTTTATCTTATAGGAAAGTTCTCTAAATCTCAGAAAACAAATTAAAAGAAGCGCTGATGTGAACGCACTCAAAAAGTAAATGAGATTGAAAGATGAAGGCGATGTATATAAGCGCTATGGTTTTCGACAAAGCGTTTCGTTATAACATTTAGGACATTGCCAACGCTGGGGTTCCGGATTCCCAATATCGATTAGGTAGTCCGCTTCTTCGCCATAACACCAAGCAGGCATTTTTTCTTCATAGCCACAATGCGTGCATTTCATGTCAATCAAGCGATCTCCAGCGGAATCATCATGTGTATGCTTAGGATGAGTCATAAGCAAAACCTCCATTTCTTTTCGAGGGGGGAACCCAGAAACCAATATATTCCATATAATGACCACAATCACAAAGCAAAGGGTCGGTGTCAAAGGTTGAAATCAGACTTTGCCGATAGGGAAGGTGTTTACGAAGCGTGCTTAGACATGATTTAAGCAGGGCTTTCACAGTCGGCTTGTGTTGTGTTTGACAGCTGGCATAAAGCCCATAGTAGCGAATCATCTTGAATTGAGATTCTGGGATGTGAACGATGAGCTTCTTCATGAACGTGAAGACAGGCTCCGTCACTTCGATGCGCTCCTCTGTTTTATGGTCTTCATAGAAGTAGGTGATCATCCGATTCGAACGATCAAGCGCAAGGATCCGACTTTGAGCCATGACGGGTCGACCAGCATAGCGGATGATGTATGCCGTAACCGCATCCTTGCCATTCTTCTGTTCCATCGCCGGCGCATGGACATAAAAACCATCGGTATAGTCGCGATAAATTTGATTGATCCGTTGCTTGAGCTCACTCAGCACAGCGGGTTGATTGGCATAGAAGGCCTTCATCTTGTCCAACAGACATTTCATGAAGGATTTGCGAAGCACCTCATAGTTGATGTAGGAGATGGGTTTATAGATCTGGTCTTCATTCATCCCGCCTTCGGTAAGGAGACAGTGAATGTGGGGGTTCCAATTCAGCGCTCGACCGAAGGTATGGAGCGTGAGAATGAAGCCAGGTTTGAAGGTATGTTTTTTTCCGTTCATCCGATCAAACGTATAGAAGAGGGTATCCTTGACGGCTTCAAACAAGACATGGAGGAGATCACGATCTCTTCTGAAATAATCCCGTAAGCAGTGATCGATGGTAAAAACGACATGGCGATGCGGGACATCGAGCGTCGAGGCTGAAATAGAGTAGGCACGAAGATGGGCATACTTGACGCCACAGGCATTACAGAAGCGACTTTTACAGGTATAACAGATGACGTGCGTTTTCTTACAGTTTGGGCATTCATAGATTTTGAAACCGGCGTCGAGGGTTCCGCAGGCCATCATTTTTTGAACTTCTTTGACGATCACAGGGCGTAAACCACGATGAACCACTTCAGGGTCCAGCAGAAACGACGTCCAATAGGCAACGAAAATTCTTTGAATGGACAACTTCGAAGGATCCACCATCTTTGAGAAAGAATGTGTCGCGACTTTGGCGAGGGGGATCGCCAGGTTATCTGAGATCATCAATAAAGTCCTCACCCAAAGTATAACTGAATTCCCTTTGCGTGAGGACGATGAATAAATCATGGATTATGTTTTCATTATTTTTCAAGATGGCGAAGATTTATCTTCGTCACTTTTTTATATCTTTTTTACTTGTAGGATAAACATTACAGGCATATGATGAAAATAGCGTTAAATAGGAGATGTCTATGGCAATCATTGAAACAAAGAAGTTAACGAAGTATTATGGTAAATCCAGAGGGATTATTGATGTGGATTTATCCATAGAAGAAGGCGAAATATTTGGATTTATAGGACCTAATGGGGCAGGTAAATCCACAACCATTCGTTTATTACTCTCACTCATTAAACCCAGTTCAGGTAGTGCAACTATTTTTGGATTAGATTGTCAAAAAGATTATCAAGAGATTCATAAAGAGATAGGTTATCTACCTTCTGAAGTATTTTATTATGACAATATGAAGGTTAAAGATTTATTGAACTATTCCGCATCTTTCTACAATAAAGATTGTAAAGCTAAAATAAAAGAACTAGCAGCTCGATTAGATGTCGATCTAAACATGAAAATCGATAACTTATCGTATGGAAATAAGAAGAAAGTAGGGATTATCCAAGGATTACTACACTCTCCTAAACTCATCATATTAGATGAACCAACAGGGGGTTTAGATCCTCTTATGCAACAAACTTTCTTCGATATTCTCAAAGAAGAAAATGAGAGAGGCGCAACGGTTTTATTCTCATCTCATATTTTAAGTGAAGTGCAGAAACTATGTGATCGAGTTGCGATTATTAAAGAAGGTAAGATTGTTCGTATAGATACAATGGCTTCATTAAAAGAAAATACGTATCTTAAAGTTTCGGTAGACACTGAAGAACCTTTATCTGAATCATTTAAAGATAATAATATGATTAACTATACAGTTGTCGATGGGAATACTTCCTTCTTATATAACGGTAATGTGAATGATTTGATGCATAAATTATCTCAGCTTAATTTATTGCGTATTAATTTAACTGAACCTGATTTAGAAGAGATTTTCATGCATTATTATGTGAAGGAGTAAGTATGAATATCTTCCTTTTTGAACTTAAGAGTAATCTTAAAAGTAATCTAATTTGGATTCTTATTTTATGTAGTGTTGCGTATTTCTTTATGTTAATGTATCCAGCGTTCTATCAGAATTCTGCCGATTTAATTGAAGTGTTTAATCGATATCCTAAGGAAGTCTTAGTTGCGTTTGGTTTTGATATCGATCAATTCTTCTCTGCGATTGGATTTTATTGTTTCGTACTGATTTATATTGAACTCATTGCGTCGACGCAAGCTATTATGTTAGGTTTAGGGACTTCAGGTCGTGAATTACGTTTACGTACAACTGAGTTTATTATTACTAAACCAGTCAAACGTACGTCAATATTAATGGCGAAAGTATTGTCCATTTTAGTGATCTTAGTTGGGACAAATATCCTTTTAACACTCACTTCTTATTTAGGAATTTCTTCAGTTACCTTAGCACCTTTTTCAACTCAATCGTTCTTAATGGTATGCTTAAGTACGTTCTATCTACAATTAATTTTTGCGTCACTTGGTGTTTTACTGGGTGTTACTTTCCGTAGATTACGTTCAATTGCGCCTGTATCTTTAGGTATAGTGTTTGGTTTCTTTGTGGTGAATATGTTAAAGGCGATCTTTGATGATCCTTGGATTCGTTATTTCTCTCCATTTCAATTTTTTGATAAGTATTCGATTGTCTTAATGGGTTCACTAGAACTTGAGTTTGTCTTATGGGGAATAGCGTTATTACTTGGAATGGTTGTGTTTAGTTTTATCTATTTTGATCGTAAAGACATCCATGCGGTGTAGGAGGGAATATGAACTTATTTCTTCATGAAATGAAGCAGTATTGGAAGTATTTAATGTTTTGGGGATTAGGAATAATCGCTATGGTAGCTGGAGGTATGGGTAAGTTTACTGCACTCTATGATGCGAATGATACTTCCATTACCGATGTGTTTAATCAAATGCCTAAGGCTTTTTTGGCTATGTTTGGAATGGTGAATCTAGAAGTCACTTCGTTAAGTGGTTTCTATGGTGTGATTAATTTCTATCTTGTGATTATGGGCGCAATCTTTGCGATTATTTTAGGAGCGGGTATTCTTGCGAAAGAAGAAAGAGATAAAACAGCAGAGTTTTTGATGGTAAAACCAGTTACACGGACTTGGGTATTGGTTCAAAAGCTATGTGCTGGGATTATTTATATCTTAGCGTTTGTCGGTATTGATTATGCCGTATCAATCGCAATTATTGCGAAAGTCGCACCGAATGAAAATATTAATACAGAATTATTCTTAATGATGTTGGGATTGGTGCTTGTTATGTTTGCGTTCTATTGTGTATCCTTTGGTTTATCAGGTGCACTAAAGAATAATACAAAGGCATCTATGATTATGATATCGGTTATGGGAGCGAGTTACTTAGGTACTGTAGTATATGATATGATTGAGAATTCTGAATGGATGAGACCTTTTCTTATCTTTAAATATTTCCCTAATGATGAGGTGATTCGTAATCTATCACTTGATCCAATGTATATTGGTTTATGTATATTATGGATAATGATAGGTTTAGCTTTAGCCTTTGTACGATTCCCACGTAGAGACTTACATATCTAAAAAAGATCTAAAATTTCTAGATCTTTTTAATTAACTCTATCACTTGATTTGATATAGCATATGCTTCTTCCATATCATGTGTAACCCATATTAAGGTAATCTCTTCTTGTTTAGCCCAAGAGATAAATTGGTCTCTTAATCGTATTTTTAAGTCTTGATCAAGATTTGAAAAGGGTTCATCTAAGAGTAAGAGTTTGGGTTGATTCGCAATTGCGCGTGCTAAGGCAACACGTTGTTGCATACCTCCTGAACATTCATAAGGGTATTTATGAGCGTCATTTTCTAGTTCAACCATTTTTAATATGGATTGAATTCGTTCTTTTTTCTTATGCTTAGAATGAATTCCAAATGCGATATTTTGTTCGATGTTTAAATGCGGGAATAAAGTATAGTCCTGAAAGACTAAACCAATCTTTCTTTTATGTGTTTCTACATTCTTATATTCATTAAATACAATCTGATTATCTAATGTAAATATTCCAGTTTGACTGTTATTTAGACCTGCAAGAATACGTAATAAAGTACTTTTACCTGAGCCACTTTCCCCAATGATTGTTGTAATCGATCCTTTTGGTGCACTCATATTAAAGGAGTCAATAATGTTTATTTGGTCATATTTGAAACTAAGATTTTTAATATCTAGATACATTAGTTGTTCTCCTTTTGAATGAATTTTACTAGAATCATTATCATAATAAATGAAAGAATTAGAATAATAAGTGTAGGAAATGCGGATTCCACTAACATCTCATCATTAGCATATTGATGAACTTGGGTTGCGAGCGTATTAAAGTTAAACGGTCTTAAGAGTAAACTGAGAGGTAGTTCCTTGATAATATCAAGAAATACCATGGTGAAAGCAGATAATAACGCTGGTTTGAGTAAAGGGATATCGATTTTAATCATAGACTTGAAATAGGATAGTCCAAGTACTTGTGATGCTTCATTGAATTTAAGTCCAATTTTATTAAATCCTTGATCCATACTTTGGTAAGATAATCCTACATATCGAACAATGAGTGCGAATACAAGAAGTAAAGCACTTTGATTAAGTGATAATGGAATATAGTTTCTTAAATTTAGAAAGAAGACTAAACATAGTATTCCTATGACTGATCCAGGAATTGAATAACCCAATAGAACCAGTTTATTACTCAAAGAACTTATTATTCCATTCTGAATTCGTTTATGATTCGCTAAGATTAAACTTAATATTAAGATGATTAATGTGACCCCAATACTTAAGTAAAGAGAGTTTAAGAGATTAGGTAGAATCGATTGTATACGTATAGTAGAGAGACTTTTAACACTCCAATTGATTAATTGTAAAAGTGGAATACCAAAGGTAATAAACAAAAATAGTGATAAGAAAGTTGTTAATAAAATGGTATTTGTTTTATTTAATTGACTTGGAATAAGGGGTCTACCCTTACTTGGTATTAAGTTCTTAATCTTACGACTTAATGTATTAAACACAAAGATAAGAATTAATGTAAATATCATTAAGAGAGAGGCTAACCTAAGTGCTGTATCAAAGTCTTGGAAACGAATCCAACTTCGTACGATGGAAGTTGAAAAACTTGGTATACCTAGATAGGACACAACACCATAATCACTTAATACTTCGAGGGCAACCAGTAGTCCACCGCCTAATAGTGCAGGTAAACTTAATGGGAAAACTAATCGACTGAGTATTCTTGGATAGGAATATCCTAGAACTCTCGCGTTCTCAATATAATTTCCAAGTGTTCGATTGATTAAAGCTTTCGTACTGATATACACATAAGGGAATAAACTTGATGTATATACAAAAATTGCGAGTATTTTTGGATCGATCACAAACCAAGTATTTGAATAGGGAATATTGAATTGTCTTAATAGTGTTTGGACTGTTCCAGTATAACTAAAGAAATACATCCAGAAATAAGCTAATACATAAGGTGGAAACGCTAGGGGTAGATAAAAAAGAAAACTAAAGAGTTTTCGTCCTTTAAATTCAAATAGGGAGACTGCACTTGCGAGAAATAAACCTAACAAACCTGCGAGTAAAGTAGAAAATCCAACAATGATTAATGTGTTTACACTAACATCCGTAAAGACATATTGAACACTGTGTTGCCAGTTCTCATTACTCGGAGTAAATAGGAGTGTAATGGTCTCACTAAATAAGATAAAGATAAGTAATATCCATAGGATACTACTTATCTGTGTAAAACGTTTCCAAGTAAACATTATTCCCAACCAACTTCATCAAACAATTGAACTGTCTCAATGGAGTATTGTCCAAGTGTTTCATAATCAATTTCTGCTTTATTGAAATCACCCCAAGGTAATAAGAGAGAGGATACGGGGATTGTGTTCAATACAGGATATTCACCGTTCTTCTCAGCGTATTCTTTTTGAGCTGTTTCTGAAAGTAAGAATTCGATGAGTAATTGTGCATTGGTAGGATTTGGACTATTTTTGATTTGTCCAATCCAACTGATATTTACATGTGTTTCGGTTGGATAAATTAAACCGATTTGATTCGCAACTTTGACTTCTTCAGGTTCAGAAGAGCGTTCCATTGCGGCGACATAATAGGTATACATAATCGCGTATTGACCAAGTCCAGCGATAACTGCTTTTGCCTGATCGCGATCATTTCCAGTAGGTGTTCTCGCAAAATTATTAACCAATCCCAACATAAGTTCTTTTGTCGCATCTTTTCCGTTTAATTGAATCTGATGAGCCATAAGGGCTAAGTTATAAGATGATGTTGAACTACGACTGAGTATTTGACCACTGTATTGTGGATCGGTTAAATCATTGAGATTTTGAACCGTTGGATTAGGGTTATTCACTTTATCATACACAATAACTCGTGCACGTCGTGTGAGGGCAACCCACTTATCTCCATAGTATCCTGATTCTAGAGTATCCTTATTAATACCTAAATCAGCTAATAAATCGTTTTGTAGAGCAGGATAGAGTGTTTCCGCTCCGACCGTCATAAAGATATCGGCAATGGGTTCTGATTGTTCGAGTTTGAGTCGTTCAATGAGCTCATCTCCTTTACCTTCGAATAGATTGACTTTAATTCCAGTTTCGTTTTCAAACTGAATTAGTAGATCTTTATCCACATCGTAATTACGAGCAGAATAGATGTTAACTTCTTTGGATTCTTCAGTCTTTACAGATGTACAAGCTGAGAGTGCCAATAGAAGAATGAGTAGTAGTGAAAGCTTACGCATGTTTCCTCATTTCTAAGTGATGTAAATCACAGATATAGTTTATAAAAGTGATGAGGATTATGCAAATGATATTATCTAAATTAGTTTCTTAAGTTCAGATTCAGTTAATCGGTAAGTCGTCCATTCACTCATCGGTTGTGCACCTAAATTCTGATAGAACTGTATACTGGGTTCATTCCAGTTGAGTACGGACCATTCAAGTCTTCCATATCCTTTTTGGATACATTCATTCGCAAGATACTTAAAGACTTGTTTACCGAATCCTTTATTTCGATAGTCTTCCTTGATGTATAAGTCTTCTAGGTAGATTCCAGGTTTACCTAAAAAAGTAGAAAAATTATTAAAGTATAATACGAATCCTACATTTGTATGATTATATTCAAGTAATAAAGCATTTGCCTTTTTTTCATGAATAATCCATTGGGCAAGTTGTTTTTCGTCTGCGCTAACTTGATCTAATAATTTCTCGTAATGGGCTAATTCTTTTATGAGTTCTAAAAGAATGGGGATATCTGTTTGAGTTATTTCTTTGATTTTCATAGTGACCTTATAAAGAAGAGCACCCGAAGGTGCTCAATCTTATAGACTTTCTGCGTTTTCTTTAATGAGATTGTTATACCAGAAGAAGGATTTCTTCTTTAAACGTTTAAGATCTTTGAGATCTTCATTATCACGATTCACATAGATAAAACCATAACGTTTTAAGAAACCTTGGTGAGTTGAGATCAAGTCAATGGCTGACCATGGGCAGTATCCCATCACATCCACTCCCGTCTCAACAGCACGTTTAAGTTCAGTAATATGTTGTTTGAGATATTCGATACGATAATCATCATTAATGGATCCATCTTCTTCCACTTTATCGTAAGCACCTAAACCATTTTCAGTAATGAGTAGAGGTAAGTGGTAACGGGAATAGATTTCCATGAGGGTTGTACGGAATCCAAGTGGGTCAATTTGCCATCCGAAATCTGTGAAAGGTAGGAATTCGTTCGCTACTCCTTTAAAGAATCCAGGATCACCTAATGCGATTTGTTGGTCTCCTTGTGTTGCGGCTTCTTTTTCGCTATAAGCTTCAATAGTTGCGGTATTGTAATAATTGAAGGCTATAAAGTCAGGTTTTCCTTCACGAAGGATTTGCATATCTTCTTCAGTGATATCAATCTTAAAGCCTTTCTTTGTGATGTAATCCATTGCGACTGGATTGTATTTACCCCATACGGCAATATCCAAATACAACCAGTTACGTACTGCGTTTACATATAAAGTCGCAAGGTTATCCTCTGGTTTAGATGTATGTGGATAATTCACACTGATGTTTGGTGCAGGCCCAATCTTCGCATTTGGGACCATTTCATGACAGAGTTTAAATACCTTAGCTTGAGCTAATAACATATAGTGATTGGATTGATACAATAAGCCTTCTTGACCTGGTTTGGTTGTGCCGATGACTGGTCCATAAAGAATCATCATATTTTGTTCATTAATAGTTAACCAGTATTTAACACGTGAACCATAGTTTTCAAATAAGATCTTTGCGAATTTCACAAACGCATCCATCGTACGTGGATTGGTCCAACCACCAACTTTATCTAACTCATATGGTAAGTCGAAGTGATACATGGTCACAATCGGTTCAATACCATATTTTAGACACTCATCAATTAAATTACTGTAGAATTCAACCCCTTTAGGGTTAACTTCACCATCGCCATCTGGAAGAATGCGTGTCCATGCGATGGAGAATCGATACGCTTTTAATCCAAGTTCTGAGAAGAGTTTTACATCTTCTTTATAGTGATGATAGTGGTCTGAACATACATTAAAATTTGGGGTTCCTGGGAAAGGTGTCTTAACATCTTGTACAGAGAGTCCTTTTCCATCTTCATTGTAGGCACCTTCTACTTGATAAGCACTTGTAGATGCGCCCCATAAGAAATTCTTTGGTAATGACATAGTATCCTCCTTTATTTATTTTGATTATATCATTTTAAGCTTACACAAAAAAATAGGACAAAGTCCTATATATAATTGCCGACAACTAATACACAAGCTTCTATTACATTTAAATCAAGACGTTTAGCCTCATCTAAAAGTTCAATAGAAATGGTACCTGGTTGAAGCCAGATTGTCTTAATGCCTAACTCTTTAATATTCTCTAGATAATTAATACCGATCGTAGGATTTACCACAAACACAACCAAATCTGGTGTACTTGGACATTTCTCAATTGATTCATATACGACATCTCCGAACAATTCATCGTATTTTGGATTAATTGGGTAAGCTGTTTTCTTTAGAGCTTTAATTTTACGAACGATTTTGTTTGCGTAGGATTCATGGTCTTTATTTACACCTAGTACGGCAATGGTTTGACTTTCACTTAATACTGTTTTTGGATCTAACATAAGATTCACCTCATCATTATTGTATATGAGACATACTACTGAGACAAGAATATGGCTCTACAAGGTGTATAATATATAAAAGTTGAGTCATTAGATTATTACTATTAAAATATTTAAGTCAATTTAACTAATTTAGATTGTATTATTTGACAAAAGTGAACACTATTCGTTATTATGTGGGTACTCAAGGAGGATGTCATGAGTAAAATTTGTATCATTACGGATTCTTCGGTTTCTCTATTCCCTGAAGAAGCGAAAAAACTAGGTATTGAAATTGCGCCATTGTCAGTCATGGTGGATGGAGTAGAGTATAAAGATTTTTTAGATATTGGACCTCAAGAAATAATTAATGCATTAAACGCGAAGAAAGATTTAAAGACTTCTCAACCGAATCTTGGATTTTTAGATCAAATGATGGAACGATTAAAAGGAGAAAACTATGATCATATCATTGTATTCTCTATCGCAAGTTATTTATCTGGAACGTATCAAGCATTCCGTTTAGCAGCCACAACCCATGATATCGAAAATATTACATTTGTAGATAGTCGTAGTGCAGCTGCACCGATTCGTCATGTTGCGATTAAGGCAAGAGAAATGGCTAATAACGGTGAATCAGTAGAGACAATCTTAGCGTATGCGGAACGCGTATTCAAAGATTGTAAGACGTATATTCTTCCAGATAATATTGATCAATTGGTTCGTGGTGGACGTGTTAAAGGTCCAGTTGCGGCATTGATTAACTTATTAAAAGTAAGACTAGGTTTATACATTGATTACAGTGTTAATACCATTGAGAAGTTTGACACAGCACGTACTGAAGCGAAGTTATTCTCAGCAATTATTGAGGATTTGGTTAAGCGTGGTGTGAGTGCTAAAACACATAAAGTTTACTTCCCTGAATGTGATGCGTCTGGACGTGTTGAATCATTTAAAAAAGCGTTGGAAGATGTGATTCCAGGTTGTGAAACAGAGTCCATTATCCTTCCGGCTGGTATTGCGGCGCATGTTGGATTAAATGCATTTGGAATTCAAGCAGTTTTGAAGAATTAGTGATTGAGTTAAAGACCTCTCAGTGTTACGATTAACACAAGAGAGGTTTTTTAATATGAAAGTTGCGGTTGTGACAGATAGTGCTTGTGGGATGAGTCATTTGAGTATTAAAATGGAAGGATTGTTTATGATTCCGCTTCAAATTACTGATGGAG
>JAJZTY010000048.1 GCA_021847325.1 Bacillota bacterium | reverse complement strand
CCATCAATAACGTATCACATTCAATCTTTGAACGTGCATGAATAGCCTTAGCACTGTGTTGAACTAAACCACGATAGTTGACTTCACCACCATTACGAGCAACTGATTTAGAAATAATATTACTGGATGTGTATGGTGCTAAATGAACCATCTTAGCTCCTGCATCTTGTATTTGATTGATATGAGAAGATACTGCGATAGAAATCGTCATACCACGAGCATATTCACCTGCTAAAATACATGCAGGATATTTCATTGTGACATGCGCCCCAATATTACCATCAATCCATTCCATAGCCCCATGATCCATAACCTTAGCACGCTTAGTTACTAGATTTAAGACATTGGTAGACCAGTTTTGAATCGTAGTATAACGACATTTAGCATTTGGATGAACATAAATCTCTACAACTGCCGCATGTAAACTATCTTTACTATAGGTTGGAGCTGTACATCCTTCTACGTAATGAACATCTGCCCCTTCATCCACAATGATTAAGGTACGTTCAAATTGACCCATTTGCTCGGTATTAATTCTGAAGTAAGATTGAAGAGGTTTATCTAATTTAACACCCTTAGGGACATAGATAAATGATCCACCAGAGAATACTGCAGAGTTTAATGACGCAAACTTGTTATCAGAATAAGGAACAATCGTCCCAAAGAAAGGTCTAAAGATATGTTCATACTTCTTAAATGCCGTATCAGGGTCGGTAAAGATAACGCCTTTTGACTCAACTTCTTCTAACATATTGTGATATACCATTTCAGATTCATATTGAGTCGCAACACCAGATAAGTATTTACGTTCTGCCTCAGGTATACCCAATCGTTCAAATGTATCTTTAATTGAATCAGGAACATCTTCCCAGTTATTCATCATACGTTCAGATGGTTTAATGTAATAGGTATATTCATCAAAATTCAACTCAGATAAATCTGCACCCCAAGTTGGCATTTTCTTTTGCATAAATTGTTCAAACGATTTAAGTCTGAACTCTAACAACCATTCAGGTTCACCTTTAATCTTAGAAATCTCTTCTACTATTTCTCGGGTAATTCCCTTTTTCGTTTTATATAGACTAACATCTTCATCATGGAAACCAAATTGATATTCCGATGAAGGAAGTTGTTCGTTTTGTTTATCACTCATGTTTGTGCTCCTTTATGCACTCTTCAATCGCTTTAAAGCCGATTGTGGCACATTTAATGCGATTAGCTTGTTTACCTACTTGATGAAATGCGATCGCTTCTTGTAAAACTTCTTCATCAAATGGCAAAAGCTCAATCATCTTATAATATTCTTTCACAATAGCCTCAGCTTCTTCCACTGTTTTGCCTATTAAAAGTTCAGTCATAATTGAAGTTGATGCGGTTGAAATCGTACATGCGACGCCATCAAAACACACATCCTTAACAATGTTATCTTCAATTTTGGCCATTACAGTAATATCATCAATACAAGATTCTGAAGCCATATGCGCTTTATGATAGTGCTCATCTTCAGTTAAATGATGATTTCTAGGATACTCATAGTGATCCATAATAATTTGTCTTAAGATCAATGGATCTTTCATTAAATCGGACATAAACTCCTCCTAGAATATTAAATCAATACACTTTTCAAGTGTAATCTCACGAAGTGCTTCAATAATCGCATCACACTCCTCTTTTGTATTATAGAAACTTAAACTAATACGAATGGTATCAGGTGTCTTTAAAACATCTAACAAGATTTTTGCGCAATGATTTCCAGCTCGAACCATAATTCCTTTTGAATTTAAATAAATCGCCGCATCCTGAGATGGAATTCCAATCGCATTTAGAGTGACAATTCCGGATGTTGCGTCAGGATTGTAAAGCTTGATATGTTTGAATTCTTTGAGATGATTGATCAAATACGTTCTTAATTCATGTTCAACCTTTTCTATCGCATCAAACCCAATCGATTCTATGTATTCAATCGCTGCCTTTAAACCGAGTACAGCTTCAATAGCAGGTGTACCAGCTTCAAATTTATAAGGTGGATTCTTTAGGGTAATGTTTCCACAACGATCGAATCGTGCATTACTTCCACCACCTAGATAATACGGTTCAATAGAATCCAATAATTGATACTTACCATACAAGACACCTACTCCTGTAGGACCATACATCTTATGAGCAGAGAAAGCTAAGAAATCAATATCCCAATCCTTTACTCTTGTTTGAATATGTGGAACGGATTGTGCTCCATCCACAATAACAATCGCACCAAACGAATGCGCAATCTCTGTTAGTTCCTTAATTGGTACAACATAGCCTAATACATTAGATATATGCGCTATTACCACAACTTTCACTTTAGCATGCATCGCATGTTTAAAGTTTTCAATCGTAATTTGTCCATCCTCCGTCAAAGGAACATATTCAATACTTGCCTTCTTCTGACTAGCGACTCTAAACCATGGAAGAATACTTGAAGCATGTTCAGATTCTGTTGATAGAATCACATCATTTTCTTGTATATACTTCTCACCATAACCATAAGCAACTAAATTCAAAGATGCACTTGCGCCAGCTGTAAACACGACTTCATTGACATCAGCTTGAATAAACGATGCGACTGTTTTCCGTGTCTTCTCATAATAATCAGATACTTGATACGATAAATCATAATCACCACGATGAATATTGACAGAATAATCAGTATAATATCGTGTTACTGCATCGATAACAGATTGAGGTTTTAAGGTAGTAGCGGCATTGTCAAGATAAATAAGCGGCTTACTGGATTCACCCGCTTTTTTTAATAATGGAAAATCTTGACGAACCTTATTTACCTCGAACATACCTCATCTACCTTTCGTTCAATTGATTCCATTAAACGCTCTTTAATTTCATCATTTTTTATATTCTCTAATATAGAGGATAAATACCCCTTAACAATTAGGCTTACAGATTCTTCAGGTGATAATCCACGGGATTGAAGATAGTAAAGTTGATCAGGATCTACTTGTCCACTACTTTCCGCATGTGATGCCTTAACTTCATTATTATCGATGAATAACTGAGGAAACACAGAAGCTCTTTCCGTTGCGTTGAAGTTCAACACACGTGAAGTCTGGTGAGTTTCACTGTTTGCGGCATTTTTTTCGATTTTACCAATCGCATGTAAACTGAGTTTTCCTTTTTCTAAAGTAACCACAAAGTTTTGCATATCTCCATAGGTATATTGAGCTTGATGATTAAAACGATAAACTAATCGTCTTTCAGATTTAACTAAACTTGCGCTTTTTAGATAAACACTTGCGCCATTTTCAACTAAATAAACATCTGAATTACGTTCACACGTCCCATCGTTAAAATCTCCATACGCTAAATCCAATTGACTATCACGATTTAAAATATAACTTTCATTTAATTGTGCTTCTTCTGCTGTATTAAGATAGAAAAGATTTAGTTTACTATCTTTTTCTAAGGTAACTTCTAGATTTGCTTGACCTTTACCAATTAAATGAACTAACACATCTGCAGAAACATTCTTCTTAGATTGTAGTTTAAAGTCAGTAGAGTTACTCAAGTCCAACGTAAGTTCATGAAATCCAGCATCAACGATATAATTATTGAGTGACATCACTTAACTCCTTAACTGCACATGTCCCTAAACTACCTGCCGCATTACGTACAACTTCAGATTTTTCTTCTTTAATTTCAATTCCAAATTCTTTTTGAAGCCAATCATACCCTTGTTCATCCACTTTAGTGGCAAGTTCTCGACCACCGGATACAACGATCTTTCCATCGATCAATACATGAGCATGTGTTGGCTGAACCATTTGGTAGAATCGATCATAGTGAGAAACTATTAAGGTACCCATATTACTGGATTCAATTTGTTCATTTAAAACCTTTGCGACAACTTTAATCGCATCAACATCTAATCCACTATCGATTTCATCTAACATAGCGAATTTAGGTTTTAACAACATCATTTGCATGATTTCATTACGTTTCTTTTCACCACCAGAAAATCCTTCATTGACATAACGATGAGCCATTTCAGATTTCATTTCTAATTTCTTAATCGCAGAGTCTAAACTACGAATAAAAGTAAATAAAGGAATCGGTTTTTCACTGCGTGTATTTAAAGCAGCTTTCATGAAATCGGAAATTGTGACTCCATTGATTTCTTGTGGGTATTGCATACCCAAAAATAATCCCGCTTTCGCTCTTTCATTGACTTCCATCTCAAGAACATTTTCACCATTGAGTGTAACTGTTCCTTCAGTAACTTCATATTTTGGATGTCCCATAATGGCTGCCAACAAGGTTGATTTCCCATTACCATTTGGACCCATTAATGCATGAACTTCCTTTTCATTCACTACAAGATCAACGCCCTTAAGAATCGGTTTATTATCGATTGAGACGTGTAAATTTTTAATTTCGAGTGTATTCATTCTATTACTCCTAACAAGGTTTCATAACCGTGAATATTATAACATAGTCAACCCTATCATTTACCATTTATGCACTTTTTGATTTATTGCTTTTAATGACTAACTAAACTATAATTAAGAAGTTAATCAGGAGGATTTAGAATGCTAGCAGTGATCAAAAGACAATGGTTCGTTGTCTTAGTAGCCGTTTTATTAGGTGCCACCATTATTTATTATGTATATGACCAAAACAAAGATAACTTACCATCAAAAACAGTCGGTGGAAAAGATGTTGTGTTTACCGTTGCAGATACTGATGTCACAACCGATGAGTTCTATTCAGAACTATATAACCAATATGGAATTCAAGCCGTATATCTATTCTTTGAACGTGCAATTATCGATGCGTCTATAGAGACAACCGATGTTATCACAACAAAGGCTGAAGTTGAAGCAGATAATATTAAGGCGAGTTTCCAAAGTTATTATGGAAATGGATATGAAGCTTATATTGTTGAAGCTTTAAAGAGTTTAGGTTATTCCAAGATCGAAGATCTTACAACGTATTTCGAATATGTTTACAAACGTCAAGAATTAATGAATGGGTATATTGATACCAATATGGATACTCTTTACCCTGGATTTGCAGAAACCAATAAACCTCGTGTAGTTAGTCATGTATTAGTTACTATGGCTGATCCAGAAAATCCTACAGCTGATGAAACAGCTAGACTTGAAGCCGCTAAAGCTGCTTATGCAGGTGGATTAAGTTTCGAAGAAATGGTAACTCAATATTCTGATGATACATCTAACAATACCAATAAAGGGTTGTTGGGTTATGTTGATGCAAAGACAAGTTTCGTTCCAGAATTCTTAAGTGTTGCGTTAGCACTTAATGAAGGTGAAACAAGTGATTGGGTTAAAACTCAATATGGTTATCATCTCATTCGTGTTAATTCGACTCAATTAGACGCATTAAAAGAATACCAAGAATTCTATAGTGCAATCTTAGCAAACGATACAACATTAGAACTTAACATTATTTGGGATAAAGCAGTTGAATTAAATGTTGACTTCATGGGTAATGAAGAATTAAAAGCTGAATTACTCAAGTATATGGGAATTGAGGAATAAGTATGAAAAAATTACTCGTAATCTTAAGTCTAAGCTTAGTCTTAGTCGGTTGTGGAAATAAAACAACCAATGTATCCAATTCAAGTGATGTGTTAATTAAAGTTGGTAATCAATCGATTACTGTCGGTCAAGTCTATTCACAAATGATGGCGACTGATTCAACAGCGATTATTAAACAAATGGCTTCTCGTATTATCTTTGATAAAGAAGTCCCAATGGATGATGCATTAAAAGCAGAAGCAGATACACAACTTCAAGAATTCATCGATTCTGTTGGTGAAAATCTAGATGTGTATCTTCAATATTATGGATATAAGGATAAAGATGATTACTATAACAATGGTATCATTCCTTCACTCCAACAAGAAAAACTTGTTAGAAATTATTTAACAGAAAACTTCGATGCAGTTGCGGCTGGATACCGTCCTAAGAAAATTCGTTTAATCGAAATCACGGATGCGACACTTGCGGCAGAAGCTCTAGCTGAAATTAAAGCTGGTGTTGATTTCTCAGTTGTGGCAGAGAAGTATTCCACATCAACTTATCCTGGAGATGAAGAGCTCGTAAATAACACAAGTAGTATACCTAGTGTTGTCGTAGAGTTTATTGATTACTTAACGACTCCAACACTTTCCGAAGTGTTAACGGATGGAACTACAAATTACATCGTTCAAGTCACAAATGCGGATACGAACAAATTAAAAGATGAGATCATTGAATCATTCACATTTGATTCTACATTTACTGATAAGACGCTTGAATCCTATTTTGTAAAATACAACTTCACGATTTATGACAAATCAGTATACGATTTATTCATTCAAACTTATCCAAACTATATTACAAAGTAGACTGTGTTATCACAGTCTTTCTTTTTGTGTTATGATGAAAAAAAGAGGTAAAACTATGTGCGTATTTTGTAAAATCGCGAATCATGAGATTCCATCTAAAGCTGTTTATGAAGATGATCAAATCTTAGCATTCTTAGATATTAGTCCTGTAACTAAAGGTCATACTTTAATTATTCCTAAGCAACATTTCGATAACTTTTCAGATTGTGATAGTGAATTAGTCAAACACATTCATGAAGTATCTAAAGATCTTGTAAAACACTATCAATCCATATTAAATCCAAAAGGCTTTAATCTCTTAAGTAATATGAATACAGCCGCTGGACAATCTGTATTCCATGTACACTTTCATTTAATCCCAAGATATGATGAGAATGATGGACTTGTACTATTATTCAATCACGATGATTCTGTACAGTATACTAAGGAAGAAATAAATCAACTCATATTAAAATAAATGCACTTCATAAGTGCATTTATTGATTAACATAGAGTGTTATTTTATCCATATTCATCCAACAATGAATTTTTAATTCATCTTCAGTTGGAATAAATCGAATGGGTTTTGGATTTTGTAAGACATCCACAACTTGATTATTTAAGAAACTTAGAATAATTGGATTTGCACACCCTAAGAATTGTGTATGATCAAAGCTTAACTCAACGGGAATCCCTTCTTTAACGGTATTGTAGTCTAAGACATAACGACCTTCCACAATACTTAGTTTCACATATTGAACTCCATCCACAATCGGTGCTTGTTTAACATCTCTGAAGATTGAATCAACTGTATTCTGAATAATCGGTGATTGAATAACCATTTGTAAGCCTAAGAGTAATACAATCATAGAGCTAACAAGCTTAACTGTCTTAGCTTTTACATTGGATAATCTTAACCCTAACCACTGCATACCCATTAAAGCAGGCGATGTGACTAAACCAAAGATAAACATCATGAGTGCGCCTGTAAGCGCATTTCCTGTTGATAATGCGACTATTTGCATGGTCTGCAACGCACCACAAGGCATTAATCCATTGAGTAATCCAATAACGAAGGATTGTCGAGATTTTGTGCGATAACTCCATTTAAACTCAGGAAGTTGAATCAACTGTGCCATTTGTAAGGATAATAGAATCAACCAGATTCCAGCAACCAGTAATAGAATATTTTTAACATCATTCGATAATTGAAATACAGAACCAAGTAATCCAAGAAATAAACCAGAGATTGTATATGAGATCAATCTTCCGCCTTGATATTGTAGGATTGAACTCATGTACTTTGTATTCTTTTGATTTAAACTTGCTGATAATGCAAGACCTCCACACATTGAAACACAATGGAGTGAAGACACTAACCCATATGCCACAACGAGTCCTATACTTAAATTAGAACGGGTTGGATCAAAGTTAAATTGTCCATATAGATATTGAAATCCTATAAATAAAACTAATCCAAGTGCTAATATTAAAAGATTCATTCCATTTTTATCAGTATCTATCTCATAACCAAAGGGTTGAATCAATTGATTAATTTCTTGATTCGATATCCACTTTGGTCCTTTTAGATACATAATTCCTGTCTTATATGAGACAGAAACAGATTGAATAGAAGGATGTTTCCTTAGTTCTTTTTTAATGGTTTCCTCACAATGTGTGCAAGTTAAACCAGAGAGTCTAAGCTTTCTTTCCATTTTTATCGTGTTAATCGTTTGATTGTGGTCAAGACTTCTTCCACAATTTCTGGATGTCCTTCTTTGATATCACGAACAACACAAGTCTTTAAATGGTTTTCAAAGAGTGAAGTAGAAAACGCATCAAGGGCAGACTTAACCGCTGCCACTTGAATTAAGATGTCGTCACAGTACACATCTTCTTCGACCATGTTTTTTATTCCACGAATCTGACCTTCTAATCGATTGAGTCGATTGATCAGTTTTGTTTGTTCATCTTGTTCACGATGTGTATGTTTACATTCATCCATAGTTTTTACCTCATTTTAAAGAATCTTAATCTTAATGCGTTGGTCACAACCGATACAGAACTTAATGCCATTGCAGTACCTGCAAGGACTGGATTTAGTAAAGGTCCTCCAAAATAATAGAATACACCAGCTGCGAAAGGAATACCAATAATATTATATATGAATGCCCAGAACAAGTTTTCTTTGATGTTTATCATCGTTGACTTAGACAACTTTAATGCCTTAGCCACATCCTTTAAATCCGATTTCATTAGCACAACATCCGCCGATTCTAACGCAACATCTGTTCCAGATCCAATAGCGATACCAACATCTGCTTTAGTCAACGCAACCGCATCATTAATACCATCTCCAACCATTGCGACCACATAGCCTTGTGCCTTAAGTTTATCCACTTCATCTCCCTTATCTTGAGGAAGAACTTCGGATAGAACTAAGTCAATACCGACTTGTTTTGCAATCGCATTCGCTGTTTTATGATTATCACCTGTAATCATTGCGACTTTAATACCCATCTTCTTAAGCGCTGTAATCGCATCTAAACTGCTTTCTTTCACTACATCCGCTACTGCGAATAAACCTAAAGGCTTAGAATCATACGCAACCCATAGAACCGTCTTGCCTAAGGATGAACATGAATCAGCCCATTCTTTCTCTAATACAGGAATATTATTCTCTAACATCCAAGCTTCATTTCCAATAAGAATTTGCTTATTATCCACAATTGCTTTTAATCCTCTACCACTAACAGCTTCAAATTGATCAACACTTAATAAAGGAATTTCTTTCTCTACTGTGTACTTTACTACTGCTTTCGCAAGAGGATGTTCAGAGACCGATTCAGCACTTGCGATGATACTTAAGAATGAATTCTCTTCGATATCTATTGGTTTAATATCAGTTAATGTAGGAGCCCCTTTGGTGATGGTTCCTGTCTTATCAAAGATAATCGCATTCACTTTATGTGCTGTCTCTAGTGCTTCTCCACCTTTAAACAAGACACCCATTTGAGCACCTTTACCAGTCCCAACCATAATAGCGGTTGGGGTTGCTAAACCTAGAGCACATGGACATGCGATAACAAGTACTGTCACAAAACTACTTAAGACAAACGGGAAATCTTTTCCATTGAGTGTCCAGAAAATAGCACTTACAAACGCAATCACAATAACCACTGGTACGAAATAAGCAGAGATAACATCAACCAATTGAGCAATAGGAGCTTTCTGACCTTGAGCATCTTCAACCAATTTAATGATTTGAGCTAAGGCTGTATCTTGTCCAACTGCACTTGCCTTCATAGTTATCACACCATTCGCATTGAGTGATCCACCAATAACTTTATCTCCTATATTCTTTTCTACAGGTAAACTCTCACCGGTTAACATACTTTCATCAACAGCACTTTGACCACTGATTACGAGTCCATCAACTGGAATCTTTTCACCCGGTTTTACGAGTAGAATATCATTTATAACGACTTCTTCAAGTAATACATCTATCGTTTCAGATCCTTGTACTAAATGAGCAGACTTAGGACTTAAGCCCATTAATTTCTTAATCGCTTGAGATGTCTTACCTTTGGATCGTTCTTCTAACCATTTACCCAACAAGATTAACGTAATAACAACACCTGCTGATTCAAAGTATAAATCATTGACCAGCATGTGGTTGCCTTGATAGATCCCTATTGTGTTATATACCCCATATAAGAATGCGGCACCAGTTCCTATCGCAACCAATGAATCCATATTTGGAGATCCATGGCTTAATGTCTTGAATCCAACTGTAAAGAACTTGCGTCCAGCATACATTATTGGAATGCTTAAGAATAATTGTACTAAAGCGAAGTTCAATGGTTCCATATGGGGTTCTAACCACATAGGTAACCATAAATCAATCCCTTCAATCATATGTCCCATTGCTAGATAAAGTAATGGAATCGCAAATATACTCGCAAGTATGAGCTTAAATGTCATCTGTCTAAGTGCTAATTCTTTGCGCTTATCATCCACATCTTTCTCTACTTGAATATCATTGGCTTTATATCCAGCCTTCTCTACTGCTTGTTTAATCGTAGAAAGTTTTATTACACTTGGATCATATGAAAGTGTAGCCTTATTGGTTGTAAGATTTACACTAACAGATTGAACCCCAGATTGTTTCTTAATGGCACGCTCAACTGCTGCACTACATGAAGCGCAAGTCATCCCTTCAATATCGAGGTTAATTTGACGGATTTGAGTTGGCTCTACTAAACCGTAACCTGCTTTTTCGACTGCTTGTTTAAGTGTTGAGAAATCAACATCTTTACTCAACTCGACAGTAAGCTTCTCCGTGCTAAGATTTACCTCAGCACGGGAAACTCCTTCTAATTTAGAGACTGTTCTTTGAACAGCCGCAGCACAACTTGCGCAAGTCATATCCGTCACGGTATAGTGGCGAATGTTATCCGACAAGTTTGTACCCCGCTTCTTCTACTGCAGCACGTAGTGTTTCAAAACTGACTGAATCATCCGAGTTAACCAACGCAGACTTTTCAGCTAAGGATACTTTTACATCCTTAACCCCTTCTACTTCACTTAATGCGACTGTGACATGATGTACACAATGGTTACATGTCATACCTTCAACTGCAAATTTCTTTAACATAGTTTTTCACCTCTGGTAATATAATATACCCCCCTTGGGTATATTTCAAGTAGTTTGATTAAAAAAAATAAGCTCTTGCTTATTCTTTTGGTTTATAGAAACTACGATTCTCTAAGGCAAATACACGAGCAGTCCATTCACCAGGATTGATTTGATCCAATGCCTTCGTTAACATATTCATACGTGCATCCACATTATCAATATAATTTAACATTTCCGCCTCCATAATAAGAGGCAAAACAGGCGATCCGAATTCATATTCACCATGATGGGATAAAATCATATGACGCATTAATGTGACTTGTTCAGTTTTCTCAACACCTAACTTCGTCGCAACCTCTGTAACTTTACTTTGCATGATTGAGATATGTCCAACCAATTTACCATCAAGAGTATATTCCGTTAGAATTGGTCCTGATAATTCTTCAATCTTACCTAAATCATGTAAGATAACGCCTGCTAATAATAAGTCACGATTTAAATTAGGGTACAAACCACAGAAACTTTCTGCTAAATCAATCATCGCAATCATATGAGTCGCAAGCCCACCTACAAAATCATGATGATTCTTTGCGGCAGCAGGATAAACGAATAATTTATCCGCATAATGCGTAATGACCGATTTACATACACCTTGATATACAGGATCTTTCATCGAAAGAAGTGTTTCTTTAATTCTCTTTTGCATAAACTCCAAGCTTAGACTTGTACTTACAACATAATCAGCTGGATTAAAATCAGAATCATTTAATGCGCTAACACCATAAAGTCTTAATTGATTCGCATTACGGTACTTTAATACTTCACCCGTAACTTGAACGACTTTACCCGCTTCAATCGTAGCCATCATATCTTCTTTAACATCCCATAACTTAGCTTCAATTGTACCTGTTTGGTCCTGAAAGGTAAACGAAACATATGGAGCTCCCGCATTCGTAATCCCTTTATTCAGTTGAGTGATTAATAAACTGGTATTAACCTTCTCACCTTCCACAAAACTTTGAATTG
>JAJZTY010000047.1 GCA_021847325.1 Bacillota bacterium | reverse complement strand
AAGGGAATAGCTATGTTAGGTCAGAAGAATTATCTAAAGCGATTGAAGATGGTATGTTACAAGAAATTAATCTTGTTGTTAAGGCTGATGTTCAAGGTTCAGCTGAAGCGATCAAACAAGCATTAGAGAGAATTCAAGTTGATACTGTACGTATTAATGTAATACGTTCAACTGTAGGTGCTATCAGTGAATCAGATATCATGTTAGCGTCTGCTAGTAAAGCTATCGTAATTGGCTTTAATGTGCGCCCTGATGCTGTTGTAAGAAAGAAAGCTGAAGAAGAAGGCATAGATATTCGTTTATATAATGTTATTTATGACGCAGTAAACGAAATGGAAAGTGCGATGAAGGGTATGTTAGCTCCTGTATTTAAGGAAGTAGTACTTGGACAAGCTTCAGTTAGACAATTATTTAAAGTTTCTAAAATTGGAACGATTGCTGGATGTATGGTTACAGATGGTAAGTTAGTTCGTGATGCAAAAGTACGAATCATTCGTGATGGTACTGTAGTTTATACAAGTAAATTATCTACGTTAAAGAGATTCCAAAATGATGCAAAAGAAGTTGCAGCAGGGTATGATTGTGGTTTAACTATTGACGGATTTAATGATATCAAAGAGAATGATGTTATAGAAGCTTATGAGGATCAAGAAGTCCCTCAAGTTTAGGAGGTATATATGGCAATTAGACAACAAAGAATTGCACAGATTATCTTAAAAGAAGTATCAGAAATGTTACAATTTGAGATAAAAGATGCGGATATTGGTTTTGTTACAGTAGCTGATGTTGAAATGAGTAATGATTATTCTTATGCTAAGATTTTTGTCACATTTTTAGACAAAGATAAAGGAGAAGAAAATCAACTTAAAGCATTAAATCGATATGCAAAATCGATTCGTGGTGCTTTAGGTAAGAAATTAATGATTCGTAAAATACCAGAAATTAGTTTCCATATTGATGCTTCATTTGAACAAGGTAGACGTATTGATGAAATCATTGATTTATTAAATAAGAAGAAAATAAATTAAAAGCCGAGAAATCGGCTTTATTTATTGAATCTGAGTCTATAAGTACATTTTTGGCAAAGTGTTTCAACACATTGTCTTTTTTTAAATCCATTAATCAAATTTAGATATCTTTGCTTATTCAGGCAGTCAATAATATTTTCTTCAAATATATTACCAATACTTAAATCTGCATTCGCATCTAAGCAACATGGAGTTATTTCACCATTGGATAAAATAGCTAGCATTATCGTTCCAGCATGACATGTTCCATTAGTCGAGTGTGTTGGATGATCAAGACTTGGCCATATAAATTCTTTATCTAAATCAATGTATAAGTTATTTTTTACTTTTATTCTTTTACCTTCAAATTGAATAGGTATATCATCGATTAATGAATTTATTAGTTGAATTAAGTATTCATCATTATATGTCCATAGTCGTAAAAATAGTGAAAGACTTGATTTTTCTACATTTCTCACAATCTCTTTAAGTATTGCATAGTTTAAATCATCTTTCTTCATTTGTGCTGAATGTATAGATATACTTAATTGAACTAAGGCAGGGTGAGTAAAAAGTCTTGGATTCGCTTTGCTTAATAATGTACCATTCGTAACTAAATGTACTTTTAGTCCATAATTATAACTATCATCAAGGAAATCTATTAAATTAGGATGTAAAAAAGGTTCTCCTTGAACATGTAGATATATATGGTTTGTAATTGGTTTAATTTGATCCAAAATATGATTAAATTCATTTCGACTCATCATTCTTGGATGACGTGTATTCTTTAAACAAAAATCGCAATTTAGATTACAAACATTGGTGATTTCAATATATATTCGTTTAAACATAGAACTATTCTAACATTTAAATAAAAAAGTAGGAATAATTCCTACTTATTGTGTTCTAAATCGTGATAAGAACTCTTTAGTACGTTCTTCTTTTGGATTATTAAATAATTGGTCAGGTGTTCCATCTTCAAGTATTATCCCTTTATCCATAAATAACACTCGATCAGATACTTCTTTAGCAAATGACATTTCATGAGTAACAATTATCATTGTTCGATGTTCAAGGGCTAATGATTTAATAACATTTAGAACTTCTCCAACCATTTCAGGATCTAATGCAGAAGTTGGTTCATCAAATAGTAATACCTTCGGCTCCATACATAGCGTTCGTGCAATCGCAACGCGTTGTTTTTGCCCACCGGACAACGTCATTACTGACGTTTTTGCGAATTGTGCTAACCCGACTTTTTCAAGTGTTTCAAGTGCTAAACGTTCAGAATCAGCTCTTGATTTCTTAAGCACTTTCATTTGACCGATAACACAGTTTTCAAGTACAGATAGATGTGAGAATAAATTGAATGATTGGAATATCATCCCAACTTGTGCTCGATAACTATTAATCTCTTTGATGCTTGAAAGTATATTTTTCCCTTCAAATTGAATAGATCCACTTTGATAAGATTCTAATAAGTTTATACATCTTAATAATGTACTTTTACCACTACCACTTGATCCAATAATACTAATTACTTCACCTTTATTTACACCTAAACTAACATCTTTTAATACTTCATTCTGTCCGAATCGTTTGACTAGATGATCAATTTGAATAATCATAGAGTTTTCTCCTTTTCTACATAATGTGCCTTAATTAAAGGTGTAGTTTGACTTTGAGGACCATCATATCCACCTAAGTTCATCTTATGTTCTACATATTTAAGTATTAGTGTAGTTGAATAGGTCAAGAATAGGTAAATGAGTGCAGTAACAAAGAATGTGTCACTAAAGCGATATATAATACCTGCTACAGTTGTGGATTGAAAGAATAGTTCCGTAACACCAATTACATTTAAGACTGATGTATCTTTTATATTAACTACAAACTCATTTCCAATAGCAGGGAAGGCATTTTTAATTGCTTGAGGCAATATAATAAATACCATCGTTTGAAAGTTGTTCATTCCAATGGAACGAGCAGCTTCATTTTGTCCTTTATCCAACGATTGAATACCTGCACGAATAATTTCTGCCATATAAGCTCCAGTATTTATCGATACAATCACAATACCCGCAAATAATTTTGCATTCTTAAATACTGGTAAAAATATATTGTATATAAACACTGCTTGAACCATCATTGGTGTTCCACGGAATACTTCAACATAAATTGAAGTAATAAAACGAATAAATTTAACGACTGAATGTTTTAACTTTGAATCATAATCATATACAGGAAGAGCACGCAATATTCCAATACCTAAACCAATTATAAGACCAATGATTGTTCCACTTAATGCTATTATTAATGTATTTTTAGCACCAAAGTAGAAAAGGGGAGCATACTTTGAAAAAATGTATGCTGAAGCTCCCCATAAATCATTTGGTATTTTACTTAATATAGTAATCATTCACCCTCTGGTTGACGTTCAATAGCGTCTTTCATCCATTCAGAGCGTGTTTCTTCGTTTAGGTTTGAGAGGACAGTGTTAACTGTGTTTAGTAATTCAGTATCATCTTTGCGAACAGCTACAGACACGGTTGTATCTTCAAAACTTGTTTCAAACCCATTACCTGCAGTAAAAGAAATAATTTTTAGATCAGGATTTGTACCTACAATGCTTAATGCAACTGGATACTCTGATACCATAGCATCAGCTTCTCCATTGACAACAGAGTTTGTTAATAAAGCAAATGAACCAAGAGGTGTCATGTGATTAACAGAAGGTATTTGATCAACAACAGTATCGTGGAATGTACCTTTTTGAGCAACAACAGTAGCTCCATTAAAATCTTGTAAACTTAATGCGTTTGCATATGTGGAATCATTTCTAACAATTAATACGAGATCAGATTGATAATATGGTGTTGAGAAACTGACTGATTCACGACGTTCTGCTGTGTCGGTCATACCAGCAACAATCATGTCAATCTCTCCATTATTTAAACTATCAATTAAACCTTCCCAAGCAATTTTCTTTACTAATAGGTCTTGTCCAAGTTCATCTGCGATCGCTTTTGCGATTTGGACATCATATCCATCACAATAACCTGTACCTTCTTCGTTATTGATAAGGAATGCAGTTTCACTTGCTTCAACTTGCGTCCAGTTAAATGGCGCATAAGCACATTCCATACCAACAACTAATTGATTTTCTTCAACAGGTGCTGAACAAGCACTTAATATTAAACTTAATAATGCGAATAAACTTAATACTTTTTTCATTTTCTTTCTCCTTTTGAAATAAATAAAAGTCACGTCTATAACGTGACCTATGTAAATAAGGTTTTGTTATAGCGCCCTACCATTTAAGTAGGAGTGTTATGAATGTTCTTCATAACCCCACATGTACAATTGCCATTGAACATGTTCGGCGACGGTTACCTTTCTCATGGATCATTGCTTGCCAGCTCACCATGGTACTCTTTTGCGTCGCTACCTCTATATCTTTTATTCTAATTGAGTATAAGCATTGTTTAATCTTTTGTCAACACTTTTGTCCAAAGTTTTGTTTGTTCAGAATTATGTAACATTTTTATAAAATTATCATGAGCCGTTGGATATTCTTGATATAACTTATTTAATAAATCTTTCATTTCTTGTCTACGTGTAAATCCATCATTTGGACATCCTGATTTTTTAATAGGTAATTGATGTTCTTCTGCATTTGCGATAATCTCAGATTCTTTTAAATAGACAAAAGGTCGAATAAAATTAATCTTAGATTCACTCATATACATTTCAGGATCAAATGTAGCAAGTTTACCTCCGAAAATAGCATTTAAGAAAAGGGTTTCAATCGCATCATCTGCATGATGTGCGAAGGCAACTTTATTACAACCTAGTTCAACTGCTTTTTGAATAACAATTCCTTTTTTGAACTTTGAACATAATGAACATTGAATTTTATCATCTTTCTTATTTAATTCTAAGATTTCGGATACTTGAGTATCGTAGATATGATTCTCAATATTTAGATGGTCAAAAAAAACTTTTACTGGTGTATAATCTTCACCATTAAATCCTAAATTTAAATGAATTCCTATTAATTTAAAATTCTTTCTCGATTTAATACGATAATGTTCTAATGCAAATAGTAATAAAGTAGAATCTTTACCTCCACTTAGTCCCACCGCAATCACATCACCATCATTAATCATTCCATAATCTTTATCTGCAAGCCCTATTTTTTTAATCAAATTTTTCATGGTTATATCTTTCAACTAATTGTCCCAAACTATTGTATAATAGGTAAGTAAAACTCACAACAATGAACGAACTACTACTGATAAACAAACCACAAAACATGACATCATTTGATGTTGTGGCAATTGTAAGAAAATCTCTAAATATTAAGAAAGTTGGCCATACTGGTACATTAGATCCTAATGCAGAAGGCTTAATGATTATATTAATTGATAAAGCAACTAAAGCTTTACCTTTTTTACATTTAAACAGAAAAGAATATATTGCTAGTTTGAAGTTAGGATTAAAAACGAGTACAGGTGATATTTGGGGTGAGGTTATTGATCAAGAAAATGTTCCAAATATATCCAATGAAGATGTTATTCTAGTTTTAAACTCATTTATAGGAAAATCAATTCAAACTCCACCCAAAGTATCAGCTATCTCAGTAAATGGAAAACGACTCTATGAGTATGCCAGAAAAGATCAAGATGTTGAAATACCTAAAAGAGAAATTGAAATATTTGAAATTGAATGCTTGAATATTGATGATGAAATTCATTTTAGAGTACAATGTTCAAGTGGAACATATATAAGAAGTTTATGTGAAGATATTGCATCAAAGCTAAATACTATTGGAACAATGTCAAAACTCACTCGAACGAAGATTGAAATGTTTGAATTAAAAGATGCTTATACGATACAACAAATACGTAATAAGGAATTTATGTTTACACCTGTCAGTAAAGCTCTGACTTATCCTAAAATAGAAGTTGAGAGTGTAATTGATGTTAAGAATGGGAAAAAGATTAGGTGTGATTCTGAAGAAGATATTATTGTTTTAACACATGAAAATGAATTGCTTGCAATATATGAGAAAGATGATGAACAACATACATATCGTTGTTTAAGAGGTTTATGGTAGATGATAGAATTAAAATTATCACATGAAAATTTAATAATTAATGATAAATTAGCTGCTTGTATTGGTTATTTTGATGGTTTTCATCTTGGCCACCAAAGTTTATTTAATAAAACATTGACGATTGCCAAACAAAAATCATTAAAATCTGCATTAATATCTTTTGATCCAGATCCATGGGTCGTATTACATGGTGTTCCTAATGCGAATCATTTAACTACAATTAATGATCGTAAAGTTTTAGCTGAAAAACTAGGTTTTGATATTTGGATTAGTATCGAGTTTGATAAGGATATGGCTAGTTTATCTCCTAGTGAGTTTATAAATAAGCTTCAATCGATTAATATCCAGGAATTAGTTTGTGGATTTGATTTTAAATTTGGTTCAAAAGGTACTGGGACAATTGATACTTTATTATCAGCTCAGTCAGATAATTTTCATGTTCATGTTATTTCTGAATACAAAGTAGATAATGAAAAGGTGAGTAGTACACGAATTAAGATTGCTTTAAAGAATGGCAATATGGAGTTAGTTAAACAACTGTTAGGCCGATATTATCAATTAAAAGGAATTGTAGTTGGTGGTAAGCAAATTGGTAGAAAGATTGGATATCCAACAGCGAATTTACAAGTTAATTCAGAATATGTTTTACCTAAAATGGGAGTTTACGCTGGTTATGTAACCATTGATAGTTTACGTTATCAAGCGATGATAAGCATCGGTTTAAATCCTACGGTAAAAGATGATCGTGTTGTATCGATAGAAGCTCATATATTTGATTTTGATAGAGATATCTATAATAAAGAAGTTAGTTTTGTTTATGTCCAGTATTTAAGACCAGAATTGAAGTTTAACTCATTAAATGGTTTAATACTTCAACTTAAAGAGGATGAAAAAGAGTGTAGAAAAGTATTAAAAGATATTAATATTTAATGAAAATATGTAAATATCTGTAAAAATATGTAAAATAATACTTGCAATCACAAATTCTTTATGTATAATGTGTTAATAAGCGATGAACAAAAGTAGTAATCGGGCAACTTATGACGAGCGACTTGTGATTGGTGTGAGACAAGATGTAAGTTCGATGAACGTGTTTGGGAGCTTGTGATTCGACGAAAGAAGGGTCATACGTAACACTGCGTTAAGGTGTTGAGATGCTAGACTTTGTCTAGAATTAAGGTGGTACCGCGTTTATAACGTCCTTTGTATAGGGCGTTTTTTTATTGGAGGAACAATATGAAAGTTAATTTTGGAGCGATAGTTGAATATATTCCATATCTCTTAGGAGGTATATTAGTTACATTAGAGATTGCGATTGCGGCCGCATTGCTTGGATCTCTACTTGCGCTTATTTTTAGTTTACTAAGTAGGAAGAAAGGAATACTTCAATCAGCGATTAAAGTATTCATCGATTTCTTTAGAGGGACGCCTTTATTGTTTCAATTAGCTTTCTTCCATTTCGGTATACCACAGATTACAGGTATTATCCCTACACCTTATATTTCTGCACTCGTTGTGTTTTCACTAAACTCAAGTGCTTATCTTGCTGAAATATTAAGAGCAGGTATTGAGAGTATTGATAAAGGACAAATAGAAGCAGCACATGCTTTAGGTGTAAAGTCTTGGGATATATCATTTAGCATTATTATTCCACAAGCTTTAAGAAATGTTTTACCAGCAATTATGAATGAGTTTATAACATTAGTAAAAGAAACATCAGTCGTCTCAATGATTAGCTTGACCGATATTATGCGACGTCAACAGATCGTTAGTGCGGCAACATATCGTTTCTTTGAACCATTATTAGTTATAGGAATTATTTATCTAGTAATGAATATTGTTCTAAGTAATATAGGTAAGATATTAGAAAGGAAGCTTAAATATGATTAAATTAGAGAACGTTAGTAAGAAATTTCATGATACAGTTGTTCTTAAAAATGTAAATATAGAATTTGAACCTGAAAAAACATACGCTATTATTGGTTCAAGTGGAGCTGGTAAAAGCACATTATTAAGATGCATCAATTTACTTGAAAAACCTAGTACAGGGAAAGTCATTGTAGATGGTGTAGATTTAACAAAAGATAAAGCTCAATTAAATCCGATTCGAGAAAAGATCGGTATGGTGTTTCAAAACTTCAACTTATTTGCTCATATGAGTGCAAAGAAAAATGTTATGTTTGCACTTCTTAAAGTAAAAAAGATGAGCCAAGAAGAAGCTGAAATTGAAGCGGTTAAGCAATTAACAAATGTAGGTCTTGCACATCGACTAGATAATTACCCACATCAATTATCCGGTGGTGAAAAACAACGTGTTGCGATTGCTCGAGCATTAGCAATGCATCCAAAAGCTATTTTATTTGATGAACCAACGAGTGCCCTTGATCCAGAAATGACTCAAGAAGTTTTAAAAGTTATTAAAGCTTTAAATCACACAGGTATGACAAATATTATTGTTACACATGAGATAAAATTTGCTCAAGAAGTAGCTGATATAATTATATTTATGAATAATGCTGAAATATTAGAAGTAACGAATACTAAAGAATTCTTTGAAAAACCTAAAACAGATAGAGCTAAAGAATTCTTATCAAATATGATCTAGAAAGAGGAACAAAATGAAAAAATTATCCATTATCTTTGTACTATTAACCCTAGTACTAACCGCATGTTCAGCACCTGCTGAAGAACCAAAAGAAGAAATAACACAAATTACTGTATTAACTTCTCCAGATTACCCACCATATGAATCAATTGATGCGACTGGAAAATATGTAGGATTTGATATCGAACTTATGGAAGCAATCGCAGAAATTATGGGAGTAGAAGTTGTTTGGAAGGAACAATCGTTTGACGGTATCATTGCTGGCTTACAAGCTGGTCAAGGTGATATGGCTATTTCTGGAATGAATGTTAATGAAGAACGTAAATTATCTGTAGACTTCTCTGATATTTACAAAGCTGGTGAAGCTCTATACACTGCAGTGGTTCTAACTGAGAAGGGTTATACAACAATTGCAGATTTAAGTGGATTAAAAATTGGTGTTCAAACAGGTACTGTTCAAGAATCTGCTATGAATGCATTAAAAGACAAATATGGATTTACTGTTGATTCACGTGCTTCATTCTTAACTATAATTGAAGATATTAAATTAGGACGTTTAGATGCTTTAGTAATTGACTTTGAAAATGCGACTCAATATTCTATTGCTAATCCTGAATTAGGCACATTTAAAATCGAAGATGCTGATTTAGATCAAGATGGTGGTACTGCAATCGCATTGCCAAAAGGTTCAGAATGGACTGAAAAAGTTAATGCTGCTTTAGCACAATTAAAAGAAGATGGCACATTAGCAGAACTTGATGCTAAATGGTTTAATGAGTAATTGTTGAAAATAAGAGTCCTGTGTTATAATGTTCATGGAGAACACTATGGCACAGGACTTTATTAAACTTACACACCCAGAACAACTAGGTTTTACTTCAATTAAAAAAGAAGTATTTAATTCAATTGCTTTTATAGCATGTCAAGATGAGAAAAGAGCTGTCTGTGAAAAGAATTCTGCTGTTTCAAGCAAAATCACAGATAATCAATTATTAGTAAAAATTGATGTTAAAATTCAATATGGTCAAAATGTAACTGATGTTTCAAATTCGATACAAACGAAAGTGACTCAATCAATTGAACAAATGACTGGGCTACTTTGTCGAAATGTTGACGTAAATGTCATTGGTTTTGTTTTTAGCGCCCAATAGGGCGTTTTTCTTTGATAATTTAGAAAGTGAGATAGATTATGAATCGACACATGCAGCGTCAAAAAGCAATAGAATGTTTATATGTTCATTTATTGCTTAATAAACCATTAACTCAAATAATGGATGATTATGAATTTGATATAAGTCAAGAGGAAGGTAAGTTTGTATTACTTAATCTTGAATTTATTGATATTAATGAAGAAGCTCTAATAGAAAAAATAAATCCTCTATTACAAAAAGATTGGGCTTTTGAACGATTAGCATATGTAGATCAAGCGATTCTTCTATTAGCAGTTTGTGAGTTGGAAAGAAAACTTGATGACAAAGCTATCATAATAGATGAAGCTGTTGAACTTGCTAAATTATATTCGGATGATGAAGCATTTAAATATATAAATGCTGTTCTAGATAAATATGAGTAATAATATTTGGTCAGTTAGCTATCTTTTAAATTCGATAAAATCAACACTTGATCAAAATGTGTTATTAAAGTCGTTTTGGGTTAAAGGTGAAATATCTAATTTTACTGCTCATAGCTCTGGCCATTGGTATTTTTCCTTAAAAGATGAACAAGCTCGTATAAGTTGTATCATGTTTCAAGGTTATACAAAGGATGTATTATTTCGGCCGAAAAATGGTGATAAGGTTTTAGTAAGAGGTTCCATTACGGTATACAATTTACAAGGCCAGCTCCAATGTTCGGTTTTTTCTATGCAAAATGATGGTCTAGGAGATTTATTTATCCAATTTGAGTTGCTTAAAAAGAAGTTGTTTGAGGAAGGTTTATTTGATGAGAAATTTAAAAAACCAATACCTAAATTCCCACTCTCAATTGGTGTAATAACAGGTAATAATACAGCAGCTTTACAAGATATCTTAAAGGTATTAAATCATCGTTGGCCAGTAGCGACGGTTTGTGTTTATCCATGTATTGTTCAAGGTGAACAAGGACCAAATTCTATTATAAAACAGTTGAAAAACGCTGATTTGAAACATGATGTATTAATATTAGCTCGTGGTGGTGGTTCTATAGAAGACTTATGGGCATTCAATGATGAAAAGTTAGCTAGAGTTGTTTTTGATTTAAGCACTCCAATAGTGACTGGTGTTGGACATGAAACAGATACAACAATTGTTGATTTGGTATCTGATTTAAGAGCACCAACTCCGACAGGTGCTGCACAAAGTGCTACTCCTGATATTATGGTTGTTAAAAACTTACTTTCTCGTTCAAAATTTGATTTATTAAGAATTATAAACGAAAAACTTTCTGCTCGATTAAATCAATTAAATCAAATAAAACAAAATAGAATTATGGTAAATCCATTAAGCTTAATTCATCGTGATCAGCTACAATTATCGATATTATCAAATAAGCTAGCATCACAAAATGTTGTATTGCAAAGTTATATAAAAAAATTGGATAGTTATAAGAATCGTTTAAATCAAATATCATTTACTAAAACGAAAGAGTATTCATCAAAAATAGAACAAAATAAACTGAAATTATCTAATTCTATGCGTGCTTACCAAGATAGAAATAGAAATTTATTTAAACAATCTGTTGGTATACTAAATGCCTATTCTCCTTTAAATAGTCTAGCGAGAGGTTATAGTATTACAAAGCAGAATGGTCATATTATAAAATTAATAGATGATATAGATTATAATAAAGAAATAGAAGTTCGATTGTATGATGGTACTATTCATGCTAAACCTATAAATAAAGGAGATAAAAATGACTAAAAATTTAAATTTTGAACAAGCTATGTTACGTTTAACTGAAATTATTGAAACACTTGAACGTAATGGGAGTGATTTAGAATCTTCAATAGATCTATTTGAGGAAGGTTTAAGTTTAGTTAAACAATGTGACAAACAATTAAAAAACTTTGAAACAAAGGTCTCTGAATTAATGGTGAAATACAGTGATGATACAGAATCTAAATAACTTTATTGAGCATTTTAATGATCATCTAAATAAAGCATTAGATAATGTATCTGAGTCTTTTGTTAAAGATGCTATGTTGTATGCATTGTCTTCAGAAGGAAAACGACTAAGACCATATTTAGTTTATTGTTTATCAAATAAGCAAATTAATGATCCATTATTACTTCAAGTATGCTCAACAATTGAGATGATTCATACCTATTCATTGGTACATGATGATTTACCTGCGATGGATAATGATGATTATAGAAGGGGACGACTTACTACTCACAAGGTTTTTGATGAAGCGACAGCAATTCTAGCAGGTGATGCTCTTTTAACCTATGCATTTAGTGTAATAAGTAAGCTTGATTTGAAATCTGACGATAAAGTTGAATTAATACAAGTTTTAGCAGATGCATCGGGTG
>JAJZTY010000046.1 GCA_021847325.1 Bacillota bacterium | reverse complement strand
ATATATCGTATAGTGATATAGTACATTAAAAAAAATAAAAAGTCATTAAAATTATTCGTTTAATGGAATATTTTCAATGGATCAACTTGATTCATCTCTTTCTCATAGTATTCAATCATTGTTTCACAAGTGTTTATTATCCACGCTACCTCTGCATTGTATATAGGATATGGATGTGAATAAATTAAGTTTTTAGAGTAGTATTTAAGATATTGTTCAACCTTCTGTGTATCTTGCATTAATGCCGCAATATATACCACAACTGTCCAATGGAAATCACCTGTATTTCGAAAGTTAAATTCTTCCCAATCGTATTCTTCATTAAATAATTGATATAACTCTTTGGCTTTTGGTGAGCTTGGTTCAATATAACCGAAAACAACTGGATATAATTGTGCAATCGCATCAGGATAAAAAATATCCCAAGACTTAAATTCTATAACTTGATCTTTAGTGTCTAAAGCAACATGAAACTTATTAGTTTCTGAACTCCATAGATAAGTTTCAATCGCTTTCGTATTCTCAACTAACCAAGATTCTAATTGTATACGCAAATCATTGAGTTCATCTTTGTTAGTTGAAACTTTCATAAGGTTATTGATAAGATTAACACTTGATTTTAATCCATAGTTAACCTCAACATTATCCATTGTATATTGAGTCTTATTTCCAACGCTTACATAAGATAATCCATTCGAATTTCTTGTGCTCAATAATGCATGTATGACACGGATGATATTAGTTTCATTCTTCAATAAAAAATCGCTGTTATTCGTATTAATATAAACTTTGTCTACTAGCGCAATGAATAGTGCTGTATAAGAGTCAACTGAATCATATTTAAAAGGTATTTCAACGAGTTTGTTGTTTATCAACTCTACATGAAAATTACTCATTGTCCCATCCACATCAAAGTAATCTTCATCCTTTGTATTCAATCGACCTAGCATCCATTCAACATACTTAATTACCTGATTACTATAATCATTTGTGCGATTATGTAATAAAGACATAGCAGATATTGTAGAGAAATAAGGTATGATATCTGCCTTATTATTTGAAAGTGGTCTAAACGGTAAAGACCCATTATCTAATTGAGAATTAATTAACCATTCTTGTTCAATATCCATAATTTCTAGATAAAAATCAATCTTTTCTTGATAATTATTGATATGTTTTACCGCATAGTCTTTATATACTAAAAAACTACTCAAAGTGAGTATTAAAACAATAATAACTATAATTAATTTATAGATTTTTTTGATATTTACACCTCTTAATTAATACTATACTCGTACAATTGGTTAATTGTTTGATCCATATATTCTAATCTAAGAATAATCACTTCTTTTAACATGTTAACCGCCTCTTCATATGATTTTGGATCTCTATTTAACCCATTATTATCCTTAGATAAAAGTTCTTGATCAAAAGTATAACCCCAAACTTCAAAATTTCGTTGTATCGCATCACCTAAGTAATCGACATCTTCATCAATTCGATTCATTAAATTTAAATCACTTAATTCATTTAACCTTAGTTCTTCATATCTTTGAACAATTCTATCTACAAATGTTCGGTCTTGAATAAGTCTTTTAAACCAATTAGAATCCAGGTTAAAGTAGCGTTGATAAGATTGATCTGACCATTGGTAATTATTAAACCCATTATTAAAATCCCAAACAGTAAATGTTAACTTACCCGATAAATCTTTATAAAGATAAGTCGATAATTCACTTGAGTCAGTAATCATTGCGAATTCATTTAGAATAAAATAATCCACAAATGATGATACATTTATATATTTTGCATACCCAGTATTTGGATTATCAAAATAATCTGAGTATAAGACTTCTTCAAAACGACTTACATCTTTCTTAATCCAATCATATTGTTTAGTTGTTAAAGAATCATTTCCAGGATAGTGAATACTTAATTCGTTTGAAGTAAAACCCATTATCTCTCCATAAGTATGAATAACATTATTCTCTGTACCTACTCGATCTCGTCGAATAATATAAGGTGTCTCTCCAGATAATAAGCCAAAACGATTTAGATCTATTCTTCCCTCACCTACAGAAATTGGTTCAATCGCTAAATAAACTCCTTGATACTCACTATCAACATATAACTCAAAATAACGAGTATCAGGAGCCCATTCTAATAAGTCTCTTGATAGACTAAACATCAAATGGTTGCGAATAAGAGAACGATCTAAAAATGGTCCATATAATACCCAATCACTGTTTGAAGTCATTCCAAAGAGAGGAAAATTCTTTGTATTTTCAGTGCTAATATTTGAATAAAACTTTACCCTATATTGGAGTTTATCAAAAGTTGAATATGAAGAATTGCCTCTATAATTGATTAATGCCTCTGTTTCAAAATTAGGTTTAGTACTAATCGAATTGCCTGATTCATAGTCTACAATTTTAACACGGACTTCAGACTTTGAATCTTTCGAGATAATTTGATTATTTGTATCAATTAACATGATCGGTAAGTGTGTGCAAACCTGTGTACATGCAACTGAAGGGTTGTTTGAATTATTATTTGATTTATTAGTCAGATTCAGACTAAAAACAGTTCCAAAAACTGAAACTGAAAGAAACATTAGTAATAAAATTAACCCGAGTATTTTTTTAATCATTTGTTTACTTTCAAAATCTAACGTCCAATATCATCTGTCTGTTCAACAAAATTAACATTTAGAACGCCTTCTACTTTGATTAAACTCTCAACGATATTATGTTTGTTTTTATCTTTGGTACTAACTTCAGAAATTGCATACACAAACTCATAACTGCTAACAGTCGCATTTTTCATGGATAATCGTGCTTTTTTCTTAAACGTACTTTCCACAATACTTTCAACTCTACTTTGAGCTGAGTTATTGCAGCGAATAACGAGCAAGTGTCTTTCACTTGTACCAAACTGATTGAAGAGGATTAAGAATACGAAGATAAACATTGAACCGATACTAACAAGAAGATATTCAGATACACCACATCCAATCCCAACCGCAATAGACCAAAAGATAAATGTTGCGTCTCTAACATCTTTTACAGCCGTTCTAAAACGAATAATGGATAATGCCCCTACCAAACCAAGTGATAAGGCTATATTACTTCCAATTAAACTCATAATCATAGTGATTATTAGAGTTATCATCCCAAGCGAAATGTTAAACTTTCGACTGTAAGCTGAACCTGAATAAGACGTTTTATATGTATACA
The DNA here is from genome assembly GCA_021847325.1 of Bacillota bacterium. Classification (GTDB taxonomy): domain Bacteria; phylum Bacillota_I; class Bacilli_A; order Erysipelotrichales; family Erysipelotrichaceae; genus UBA2212. Next base: position 9,019 of record JAJZTY010000046.1, on the reverse strand, counting down.
TAATAAATACTGCGCCAACCAATGAAACAATATTATTAATTAGAATAGTGGTAATACCTAGCGATTGGTCACTCAATAAATATTGGTTAATTAAATCATTCATATTTCTTCTCCCTTTATAACATTCTAGCGTTTACATACTTACTATTCGATTGTGGCAATTCATCTATCGAAGATAATACTTCCTTTATCATCATAGGTAGAAAATCATCATACTTAACTTCTAAAACTCTCATATCTGTTGATATTATTGGGATTAAACCACAATTTTCATTAAAGAAATTAAATGGTGTGAGACTTGCATTAATATTTGAATCAATACATATTCTTACATTACTAACAGGATACTCATACGCTATTCGCTTGTACTCAACAACAACTCTTGGCTGATAGACTTCATGTATTAGTAACCGATATAGTTCGTTCGCCTCAACATCTCCTTTTAAGCTCAAGAATTCAAAGTCACCATTGATCATTGTTTCTGCTTCATTACGACTAATAAAAAACGTAATCTTTTGTGAATCTGTACCAATTTTTCGTTTCCATTCCAGTTTTACTAGAGAATCATATATTGAATAAATTCTTAAACGTATTTTATGTTTTTTCTCCAATCCATACAAAGTATCATACATATCCCTATTCTCTAATGTATCAAAGTATAAACTGCGAACCATATAACCTTCTTCATTTGAGTGTGTATCATATTTGAGTAAGGCTGAAAGTCGTGGTTTTAACTTAAGATACTTTTCAAATGAAATTTGATACTTTATTTCTTTTCGAAGTATATTATCCATATGTTTCACCTTTTAACTTTCTAATCAGATTCGCACCTTCTTTATTCGTATAGAGTTGGAAAACTGAACATACTAGAATAATAATGATACCTAATAATATCGGATGTAGAATTGACTTAGAATGTTGATCTAGTAACATTGTAGTTTCAATAGAGCCAAGAAATACCGTTGATATTAAAACCGTCACGAAAGGAAATAGATAAGCTAAAACACCAAGTATTCCACTAAGCACGATAGTTAAGATTAATTGCGAATTGATTCCATTAAGATAAACAAACGCAATTAATCCAACGAAGAAGAAAGCACTGATTTTTTTTAAGAAAAAACTTAGAAATGCAAATATAACTGAAAAAATTGAGAATATAGACGCAACATATAACCAATCCATTCTTGATTCAAGTAGTATAACTGTAACTAAAATGATAATCACTAAAGTAATAATAGAGAATAATAATCGGTAAATTTTTACTCCAAACAAACCAACCCATAAAACTAGAAATAGTACAACAACATTAATGTACTCAAAATTTTGAACAGGAGAAATATCAAGTCTTGTAGCTCGACTAAAATAAATGAAAAAATCACTTAAACTTTGAATCATTATATTCTCCTTTCACTATTCATACATCATACTTAATTTACTATTTAAACTTGAATCCCCTATACTACTAATAGACTCAACCAATAACACATCCGTAACATTATACTCATTAAATAAGTCAAAAAACTCACTTCTAGTTTTTACATAGAATGCAGAGTTAATTACAATAACATGTTTATAATATGGAGTTAACCAAGTAGATACAACTTTAGCACTGTTATCCCCAATTACAATAATAGAACTTTCATTACCATCTCCATATAAAATAGAATCAGAAATACTTCCTTCCACAAAAACATCTACTCCTCTTCTTGAAATAGCTATTGTAGGTGATTCATATGTCAATACTTCATCATCTTTTCTCACTGTAACAAGTTGTTTATTCGTTGAACCATCCAAAAAATAACTAACAACTGTATCTTCATATGTAGCAGATAATGTTGATTTCTCAAGCAACATGTATATTCCAAATAATTTTGCCCTACGATCCTCTCGATATTCATTAATATTAATAATCTCTATTCCCTTTAAATCCAAGAATTCTTTCGCAATATAGTATGCGCCTAAACTTGTTATTCTTGGATCTGTTCTATAAAATAGGTAATCCTCTTTTTTTTCTTTATATACAGAGTGAATATCAATCGTATTCATATCAAGTTCTTCATAAATCGCATTAATCGCAAGTATAGATGTCTCGTTATATGGTTCCACTTTCTCATATGTTATGGCCATTGGAATTAAAGAAACAAATTTATTTACATTCTCTGGTAATACATTAAAGAAGGATTGAATTCGTTCAATCGATTCTTCATTTGTTCTTGAATCATTATTATATTTTTCAACAATACGATCATCAAAGTAAATATACAAATCATCTTCAAGAATAATTGTATCTGAAAGTTCTACACCATATGGTAGTCCCTTGATTCCTATTTTATTGGATGTATATAGTTCCTCTTGCTTATTGTCATTAATAATATTACTCATCAAAGTAAAAAATAGACTTATTCCCAAAAAGACAAATAATAACATTAAATTAAAGAGTAATTTTTTATGCTTTGACATTCATATCTCCACTAATAATAGGACTTCCTTTGATAGACTTGAATAAACTCAATATATCTGGATGAAGACCACTTATATCAAGATTCTTACAATCATTAAACGCATAATCGCCAATTTCTCTACATGTTTTCGGTATAAAGATATTTTTTAAGTTTATACAATTATAGAATGCACTAAGACCTATTGCCCCTAAGAAATCCGGACAATAAAACTGTTCTAAATTTATACAACATTTAAATGCATGGCTTTCAATATTTTCTAAGAAACTATTAGGACTAATTTTAAAGTCTTTTAAGTTTGAACAACCTGAAAATGTACTTGGTTCAATTCTTCGAATGAAATCAGGAAATTCAAACGACTCTAATGAACTACAATTTTCAAATGCAGATTTGCCAATTCTTGTCATGTTTATAGAAGACTCAAAATTGACGCTCTTTAAGCTTGAACAACCATAGAACGCAAAATCTTCAATTACTTTTACACTTTCTGGTATTGTAACTTTGGTTAGATTTTTACATTCAAAGAACATACTTCTTCTTATGTATTCAACACCACTTGGAACTACTACTTCCGTTAATGTGGAATCAAATCTGAATCCTATTGGATGTTCGTAATTATATTCATTCTTAGTATGTGGAACATGATGAAATTTTTCTTCATCACTTACTCCGTATTTTCTTTCTTCTTTCGCTATTCTGTCATCACGTTCAACTTGACTAATGTTTTCTCTAAACACAACGCCACCAAGTTCACTATGAACATACCCATACACTTTAGAGTTTGAACCAAAATCAATTCTCCCACCCGCTACAATTGAACTTATATGGTGTTCTTGACCGATAGTTACTTCATCTTCAAGATATATATTTCCATGAGTAAATACATTTCCTTTTACAATTACATTTTTCCCAATATAAATATCATCTTTCGCAAACACATTTCCACAAATAAATGAGTTATCTAAGATTCTAACACCTTTCTCTGATTTAATATGCCCTTGTAATACAACATCTTCAAAAATCTTTACATCCTTCTTAGACACTACTGAAAACTCAGCAATATTAGAACCTTGAATATCAAATGTATTAACAGTATTAACATCTCTCCGAATTGAAGATGGTAATAAACTATACTTGTAATCAGAGTGATTATTAGGCTTTATAATTGGCATCGCTAAATAAATTATTGGCGCAAACATTCTCTTAAAATGAACATTTTTCCCAACACTTAGAATCGATGCACTACTTGCGCTTAACCCAAGATCACAATGATCTCTAATAAATAAATAGCCTTCCGCATCAATCCAACGAATAATTTTAACTCCTTGACCAATAATCATATCCCCTTGAGCACGAATAGCACGCAATTGAATTTCACCATAAATGTAGGCATTCTTTAATACCATTACTTCCTTATTGAAATTTACCTTCTTATTTGGAATAAAGTCATGTCTTTCTGCTACTACAATACTGTCACATTCATCTGTGTATATTTCAGTATCATCCGCCAAAATAACTTTTTCTGATTTCGAAATGACTAACTCACCTTTTCGATCATAGTTTGACCATTTTTCAAAAAACAACTTAGCGAAGGATTTTGAGAAATATCTAGGATCTTTAATTCTTCCTTGATCAATAAATATTGGTTCATTTCTATCTTTTAAATACGAAAATAATCCACCAATTAAAGGAAGAAACAATAACACGCCATAGGTGATCATTAAAAATAGAATTAATGTCATATTGTTCCTCCATTTTTTGGTTTAACCAAGAATCGTTCTGTTTTATTCCATTTAACATGTCGTTTCGTAACTATATCGATTATTGCCTCAAAAAATCCTAAACTAATATGCCAAACATAATAATAGAAACTAAAAATCATTAAATGCACTAACTTAATATCATTGTTCTTACCATCTACAATGACCGCAACTGATATCTCATAGAAAGGGGCAAAATTCCCTAATGAGTTAGTAGCACCAATAAATATAAGTATCCACCACGTTGAGATTAAATTCATTTCACCTGTAAAGAATAGTATTAAAGAAACGATAAAACCAAGTAAAAATATAGTTGGTCCCATATAGATTAACAATAGCAACATTCCATCAACCTTCTCGAAAAAGCTAAGGTTCTTAGCAGTTAGTACTGGTATAAAATATCTAAACGCAACATTATTGTGTCCGCGTGACCAGCGTCTAACTTGTTTACCTCTTATTGCCCAAGTTTCTGGAACTTCTTCATAACATTCTGCAGAATTTGCGTATACAATCTTCCAACCATCTAAGTAGAGTCTAAAGGTTAGTTCAGTATCTTCCGCTAGAACAAATGGATTAAATCCACCTGATTCAAGTACTAATTCTCGTCTAAACCCTCCCACAGTACCACCATACTGAGGTAAAGTCCCCATATTATAGCGAGCTTGTTGGTCTGCTTGATATCCACCAGCTCTTTCTAAACTTAATAGTCTAGTTAGTAAGTTCTTACCTGAGTTGTAGGGTATAACACGGCCCATTACAGCACCTGTTGATGGATCCAAAAATGCTAATGCCAATTGTTTTAACATATTCTTATTTGGGCGATAATCCGCATCAAAAACAATAATTATTTCACCTGTCGCAACTTTCATCGCATCATTAAGTGCAGCAGGTTTCCCTCTCAAGTTTGAATTTCGATGTATTGGTCGAATAAACTCATAACGAGCATGGTATTCATCTAATAATTCTTTAGTTCGATCAGTAGATGAATCGTTTATAGGTATAATTTCTAATCGATCACGATCATACTCACATGCCACTAAAGAATCTAATACATTATCTAGAACTTTCTCTTCATTATACATAGGTATTAATACTGAAATAGTAGGCATTTCACTCGTATAAACATCATCATAATACCTTTTTTGTTTACCAAACATTCGGCTGAAAGAAAACACCATGTGTCTTATCGCATAGATAAGCATATAGACTACAGTGAAAATCATGAATGATTTTAATAAGTTGATTACCATTCCCAGATATCCTCACTTTCTTTCGTCTCGTTTACAGAAATGATGCGACTAACATAACGACCATAGAAGAACGTAACATACAAGAAATCAAATAATGGACCAAAGGTAAAGAACAAAGCTGCCATATAGATTGTGGATACTTCACTCAATATATATAGATATGTTAAATATCTTAGTACACCATAAACGAGTGAATAGATCATTATCCCAGTTAGAAAGAATATATTATATAAGAAATACCCATTTCCAAGAAGTGCTGTTAATACTCCTAATATAATGAAAAAGAACAGCCATAAACTTACTTGTTGTTTTATGTACAACTCTGAATAGATTGTGGCAGTATAAGGAAAGTCATTAGACGCAAACAAAAAGAATAGACTTGAAATAATTTGTACAAATAAACCAATGGATACAAATATACTTACTGGGTGTCCTTTTCTTCTTCCTGTAAACACGAACGCAAGCATAATAATCGATATAAATAGTGTAATATAGTTCAACTGATTATTATATGGCGCAGTCGGTAAGTCAATAAAACTTACATTTCCAAAGTAAGGCAAAAATTGACTTGATCGAATGATCATATTTGATGAAGGTATGACAAGAGATAAAGTACTCTTAACTAGGTTTGAAATCATATAAGTCAAGCTAGAATAGTTAAACATGAAAAGAATTAGAACAGGTAATATTAACAACCATAAATAAAGGTTCTGTCTTAAATGTTCCACTTTTAGATGTCTATAAGTATGAGATAAACGAATTCTACTTTTAGTTGTTTCTTTTACTGTATTCATGATATTTACCCCCAATAAAATCTAATTTAAATAATAATTATTCTATTAATGATAAGTTTGTAAAATTATATCATGTATTATCAGAAACTTTTTCAATATGCATTTCCCAAATAAAGTATTATTACAAGTTGTTTATAATAATATCTACAATTCTTTGACTTGCATATCCATCCCCATATGGATTGCTCGAGTACGCCATCTTATTATATTGCTCTTGATTAGTTATTAATTCTTTAAAAGTTTGATAAATATACTCTTCACTCGTTCCCACTAATTTCAATGTTCCTGCTTCAATCCCCTCAGGTCTTTCTGTAGTATCTCTCATAACCAAAACAGGCTTCCCTAAACTTGGTGCCTCTTCTTGTATTCCACCACTATCAGTAAGAATCAAATAAGATCGGGCCATAAATTGATGAAACCCTAGGACATCTAATGGTTCAATAATTTTTATTCGACTTGAATTACCAAAAATTTCATTGGCAACTCTTCGTACATTAGGATTCAAATGAATTGGATAAACAGCTTTTAATTCTGCGTGCTCATCGATCACTCGTTTAATTGCTTTAAACATATTTACTAATGGTTGTCCAAGATTTTCTCTACGATGTGCTGTAATTAATATAAGTCGATCATTACCTAACCAATCAAATATTTCGTGATGATATGATTTCGTTAAAGTATATTTTAATGCATCGATTGCTGTATTTCCTGTAACATAAATCGACTTAGAATCACAACCTTCTTTTAAAAGATTATTAAGTGAACTAACTGTTGGAGTAAAATGAAATTTAGAAATTATTGATATTGCTTGTCTATTAAATTCTTCCGGAAAGGGAGAATAAATATCATAGGTTCTTAACCCTGCTTCGACATGTCCTACTGGAATTTGTAAATAAAAACTTGCTAACGCACTTGTAAATGCTGTCGTTGTATCTCCATGAACTAAAACTAGATCCGGCTTTTCTCCTAATAATATTCCCCTAACATTCTCAAGTATTGAATTAGTCACATCAAACAATGTTTGATTTTCCTTCATGATTGCCAAATCATAATCAGGCGCAATCCCAAAAACATCTAGAACTTGGTTTAACATTTGCTTATGTTGACCTGTTACGCACACTATTGTTTCTAGTTGACTTCGACTTTTCAATTCAATAACTAAAGGACACATTTTAATTGCTTCTGGTCGAGTCCCAAATATTACTAAAACTTTTTTCATATTATCTCCAGTTTGTTTACTCTATTATAACCGACTATCATAAAATCAAACTATTATTACATTAGTAGATTGGTTTTTTGAACAAAGATATATTATGTAGTGTATTATTCTAATATGAGTATAATTACTAAAATAATCAATTTAGTTAAAAGCACTATGATTTTATACAAACCAGTTGTTTTATTTATGCAATTCTTTAATAAAACATTTGTTTCAAATGAAGTGTCAATAAAGGTTACATTTAAAAAAAGGTTGAAAAGAAAATTGGTTTTGGATAAGCCTGTTTTATATAACGATAAACTACAGTGGTTAAAACTATATTGGAGAGATGATCTAGCGATAGTCTGTGCTGATAAGTATGAAGTAAGATCCTTGATTGAACAAATGATTGGTTCACACTACTTAAATGAGATTTATTATGTTTATCAATCAACGTCAGACATAAAACTCGATAAACTACCTGATCAATTTGTTTTAAAAGGAACACATGGTTCAGGATTCAATCTATTTTGTTCAAACAAATCTAATTTCGATTCTAAAAAAGAGTTTAAGAAAATGGATTTATGGTTAAAGTTAAATTATTTCTATAAAGGGAGGGAGTGGGTTTATCAAACAATAAAACCTAGAATTATTGCGGAAAGATATCTATCTGATAAGAGTGGCAATCCTCCTATGGATTATAAAATATATTGTTTTAATGGTATTCCAAAATTAATACAAGTTGATATAGATCGATTTGGTAAACACAAACAGAACTTTTATGATTGTGATTGGAATTTCAGAGATGTCCGTATTTGGTGTGAGAATGATAAAAATACTATGATTGATAAACCCATTAATTTTGATAAAATGCTCGAGATTTCTATTATTTTATCAAAACCTTTTCCACATGTAAGAGTTGATTTATATAATCTTGATGGTCAAATACTTTTTGGTGAATTAACCTTTTTCCACTTAAATGGTTATATGCCTTTCATTGATAAAGAATTAGAGCTTGAAATGGGAGAATGGTTAGATTTGAGTAAGATTGATCAAAGGGGGAATTATCATTATGAGTCATCAAAAGTTATCTAAAAGTTTAAGTCCACTTAATGTATGGGCTCTCGCATTGGGAAGTATTATTGGTTGGGGTGCTTTTGTGATGCCAGGAAACTTATTCTTGCCTTCAGCTGGACCTCTTGGAACCGCTATTGGATTAGGTATTGGGGCTTTTATAATGATTATTATATCCTTGAGTTATGGTTATATGATTCAACGATTTCCGGTTGCGGGTGGAGAGTTTGCCTACACCTATAAAAGTTATGGTAAACATCATGCATTCATTTGTGCTTGGTTTTTAGGTTTATCCTATTTATCAATAGTGCCATTAAACGCAACTGCTTTAGCACTCATCAGTCGTTATATGTTTCCAGGTATTTTACAACATGGTTATCTATATACGATTGCAGGTTGGGATGTTTATCTGGGTGAAATCTTGCTTGCTAGTACCGCATTAATCCTCTTTGGATGGATGAGTATAAAAGGAATTAAGGTTTCA
>JAJZTY010000045.1 GCA_021847325.1 Bacillota bacterium | reverse complement strand
AAAATGCGATGGTTCAAGATGATCATCCTGTGTATCAAAGTAAAGAGGTTATTCAAAATATAAAGGAACTTATCGATAAGGCAAGAGATAAAAAAATACCAATTATTTATGTTCAACACAATGAAATTGGTACTGAATTTGAAAAGGGTTTAAATTCATGGGAGATTGTGGATTCGATTAAACCATTGAGTACAGATTACATCGTTCACAAAACATTCTCTGATTCATTTAAAGGAACTGACCTAAAGAAAATTCTTGATCATTTACAGATTAATGAGTTGATTATTGTGGGCATGCAAACGGATTATTGTGTTAATGCGACAAGTCTAAGAGCTAAAGACCTTAACTATTCTGTGACAGTGGTCAGTGATGCACATAGTACTTTTGATGATGATATCAGTGCGAAGGACATCATTGAGAACCATCACAAACAATGGATTGAACATATAAAATTAGTTAAAACAAAAGATATTGATTTTAATTGATATTTTTTGCACATAAAGTGTCGGGTATTGAATACACCGTTCTTTTAAACTAGGATTGAGGATAAGATATGGATAACTTAAAAGACTTAAATGATGCGCTCGAATACATAGAAGAACATTTACTCGAAGAAATTGACTTGAATCAAGTAGACCGAATTGCTGGTTGTTCAAGTTACCATTTTCAGAGAATGTTTACGTATTTAGCACAAATTAGTTTACATGAATATATTAAACGCAGAAGACTGTCACTTGCCGCAATAGATTGTATCAATACAAATGAGCGTATTCTAGATATTGCGCTAAAGTACGGTTATCAATCAAATGATAGTTTTACGCGTGCATTTGTTGGACTTCATGGAATGACCCCAAGTTATTTAAGAAAACATAAAATACATGTAAGTAGTTATCCAAAATTATCTTTTCAACTTACAGTGAAAGGAAATAGTGTTATGAAAGTAAGTATTGTAGAAAAAGGTGCATTTAATTTAATCGGAATTTCAAAACGTGTACCAATTGTGTTTAATGGAGTAAATCCAAGTATTATGGAAATGTTCAAGTCACTCAATATGGACATGATTGCGCAATTAAAGTCAATCAATGATATTGAGCCAAAAGGCATTATAAGCGCATCCTATAATTTCTCAGAAGGTAGAATGAATGAAAAGGGTGAGTTGGATCATTTGATTGGTGTTCATAGCAGTCTTGATTCATTTGAATCTTATACTGTATTAAATGTCCCAGAATCAACTTGGGCCGTATTTGATGTTAGAGGTCCTTATCCAGAAACACTTCAAAATACTTGGGCTCGAATCTACTCTGAATGGTTTCCAAGTAATCCTTATGAAAGTGTAGAAGGGCCAGAAATCGTGTGGAATGAAGGAGTCGATATGAGTAAATCTGATTATCATAGTCAGATTTGGATACCAATCAAAAAAACGTATTAAGAAAGCTTATTTAAAAAGCTTTTTTTTATGTTACAATTTTAATATAAGTGACTATGCAAATTAAAACCTGGGGGGGTGAAAAATTGCATGATTCTATTCCTAACCTATATTATCGATTAGCATTTGAAAATAACGTATTAGCACAATTTATAACTCAACCAAGTGGTTCAATTATTTGTGCTAATATTTCAGCCTGTCAAATGTTAGGATGGACAGAAGCAGAACTCTGTCAAATGAATCGAGATGAAATTGTCGATTTGGATGACAACAGTTATCATGATGCCTTGAAAACTCGTTCTGATCAAGGTGAAGTGTGTACAGAGATTTTTTTTATTCGTAAGAATGGTTCAAAATTTCCAGCACGTGTTTATTCGAAGATCTTTAATGATGATCAAGGTAATGATTGGATAATAACCTCTATTCAAGATATTTCGAGTGAAAAGATGAATAATTCAATCATTGAAAAATTACATGAAGAGACAATTTATCTAGCGAATCATGATTATTTGACGGATACCTTAAATCGTCGAGGATTTATTGAGCATCTTAAAATTGAATTTGCTCGCAACAAAAGAGAAAATCATTTTTGCGCATTGGCGATACTAGATATTGACTATTTTAAAGAAGTTAATGATCAGTATGGACACATTGTTGGAGATAAGATTCTTATTTATATAGTGGGTCTTTTAAAAGAATGTTTGCGACCTTATGATACGATTGGCCGATATGGTGGAGATGAATTCATTTTATGTTTACCAAATTTAGATTCGCATAGTGCTGAAATCATAGGTGAGAGATTAAGAAAGCATATTCAAGAAAATCCCTATAACTATGATGGAGTATGGATTAATTTAACGATAAGTATAGGAATAAAGTTAGTGAATGGATTAGACTTTCATCAGAATGATATAAATCATTTTATATCAGAAGTGGATCGAATAATGTATCAAGCTAAACAGAAAAGGAATACTGTTTGTATATCATCATAACTTCTCTTTGAGAAGTTTTTATTCAAGGAACAATGAAACAACTCTTAACTCTAACAAAATTACTTAATTCAAACCAAATAAATTGGGCATTGGGTGGATCAACTTTATTAAAACTACGTGGTATCGATATAATGGCTCATGATATTGATATCATGATACATGAATCTGATTTCGAAAAAGGATGTAGACTATTAGCTGATTTGTATGATGAATGTGAAGTAAAAGAATCAACGATTTTCAAAACCAAATATTATCGAAAATTTAATTTAAATGGGATTGAGATAGATTGTATGTGTGGTATGAGTGTAATCATTTCAGACACATTGTTTGAGTATCCATTTGATCATAAAGAGTATAATATTCTATATAAGGAAACATCTATTCCACTTTGTTATATTGAAGATTGGTATGTATTGTATCATGTGATGCCAAATCGAGAATCAAAAGTGAAAGTGATAGAAGAGTATTTTACTAAGAACTCAATCAATAAAGATAGAATCAATTATTTGTTTGGTTTGAATATACCAAAAGAAATCAAACAATTAATGGAATCATTTATAGAAAAGCACATAAAATAGAGGATATTATGAATCGAAATGTAATTATTACTGGTGGATCAAAAGGAATTGGTAGGGCATGTGTTGAAGCGTTTCTAAAACAAGGTGATACGGTTGTTTTTTGTGATCTAGATGAATCAACAAGTGCTGAGTGTCTAAGTGAGTTAATGCCTTTAGGTAACTTATATTTTTTCCCGTGTGATATTTCAAATTATGATTCAGTAAGAGAATTCTTCGTAAAAGTGAGTAATGTATTACCATCAATTGATATCTTAGTTAATAATGCCGCAATACAAATTGTGTCTGATTTTAAGTCAATAGAAATAGATGATTGGAATCGAGTAATACAAACTAATTTAAATGGTACTTTTTTCTGTATTAAGGAAGTTTCAAACTACATGAAATCAGGTTCAATCATAAATATGTCTAGTTTATATTCAGAAGGTGTTCGCTTGAATAAATTTAGCTATGATGCATCAAAAGCTGCGGTTCGTAGAATGACAGAAGAATTCGCATTAGCCCTAGCCCCCAATATTCGAGTCAATGCGATTGAACCAGGTGCAGTTTATACACCTATGAATCATGAATTTAACCAAAAGGCAGTCGAAGAAAAAGTAATTAGTCGAATTCCTTTGAATCGGATTGCGCAAGCAGCTGATATCGCTAAAAGTGTGATTTATTTATGTTCTGAAGATGCATCATATATAACAGGTGTCTCACTCAAAGTTGATGGTGGAAGACATTTACTATAATTATGGTTAAAACAAGAAGAATAAATTTATGGATGAGTATATTAATTCTTGTAACTCTTTTTGCATGTCAAAAGATACCAGTTAATCAAGCAATCCAAGAGGATGGATATTATACCAGTAAAGAAGATGTTGCGTTGTATCTAATCACTTATCATCACTTACCCGACAATTACATCACAAAAGATGAAGCTGAAGCACTTGGTTGGGATAACGATAAAGGGAATTTATGGGAAGTAACGGATCAAAAGTCGATTGGTGGAGATCGTTTCTATAATCGTGAACGATTATTGCCAATAGAAGAAGATTTAATTTATTATGAATGTGATATTGATTATGAAGGCGGATATCGTAATGCGAAGCGTATCGTTTATTCGTCTAATTGGGATATCTACTATACTGATGATCATTATGATTCTTTTGAATTATTATATGAAGGAGATTAAAATGAAGAAAAGGGTATTGATAAACGGGAAGAAGATCATTGATAAAACAAGTTTATATGCTTATTTACATCAACAATTTAATTTTCCTTATCCAATTGGGAAAAATTTAGATGCATTATGGGATGTCTTAAGTCATAATCAAACTCTAAAGAAAATTACTATTATTCATTCAGAAGTTATTAAATATAATCTAAAAGAATATGCAGATGCATTAATAGATTTGTTTAAAACATTACAAAATGAAAGAAATATAGAAATAATAATTTATGAGGGAAAACGAAATGAAACTAAGTGATCTAAAAATAGGTGAACCTGCAAAAAGAGCATTCACCTTAAAGGGTATTTATACGGTAGAGGATTGTGCAAATTACACAAAATCAGAATTATTGGATTTACATGGTGTAGGTCCAAAGGCAATCCGTATTATTGAAGAATATCTTACACAATTAAATATGACATATAAAAAATAAACTTCAGTAAAATGAAGTTTAATTTATTTGGTTACGTCCATGTTCCTTTGAATAATATAAGCGACTATCTGCTAATGTAACAAGCTCTTTCATGGTTTCTGTTTCATGACTTGAAGCACAGCCGATACTAAGTGTTATTTTAATTATTTGTTCATTAATCTCAAAGGAATAATCTTCTACAATTTTTCTTAATTTTTCACCCACATTATGTGCAGCTTTTAAATCGGTATTAATCAAAATAATCGCAAATTCGTCTCCACCAATACGATAACATGTATCAATCAATCGGGTTGATTTTGTGAAGAGTTCCGAAAGATTTTTTATTACATAATCTCCAATTAAATGACCATATGTATCATTAATTGTTTTAAAATAATCAATATCAAGAAGTAAGATTGAAAATTCAGACTCAAGACCATGGTCTTTTTGTCTAAGCTCAATATTCTTTTGAACATTCAAGCTATCAAAGAAATGTCTATGATTATACAAACCGGATAAACTATCACGAGTTGATAATATTTCTAAACGTTGATTCGCTTCTTGAAGTTCACGATTCAATCGTTGTAACTCCTCTTCAGCTCTTTTTAGTGGAGTTATATTTCGAGAAGTTCCCCAAGTTCCAATAATATTCCCTTCTTTATCATATAAAGGGTATTTATACGCTTGAAACCATACAACATCTCCATCAGGTTTATTCCAACGTTCAATTCGACCAAGTATTGGTCTACCTGTCTGAATAATAGTTCGCTCATCATCCAATGCAGCTTGTGCAAACTCTGGTGGGAAGTAATCGAAGTCATCTTTACCAATCATATCCGATACATCTTTTTCATGGAATTGATTAGCATGTGCTTTACTATTGAGAATAAACTTAGAATCTAAATTCTTAAAATAAATGGTATCTTCAGAGTTGTTCATAATCGTCTGTGTTACAAGTTCATCTTGTAAAAACAAACTTTTCGTAAGATCGTTCTTCAAATGAGCCTCCTGTGGGTTGAGAGTACTGTTTAAATTATACAATAAACTGATAGACTGTAAAGTAAGCGCTAACAATTTTTGTTCATTATTTAGTTGTTCAAACAAGCATCGATAAAAAGATTGTGATATACTCGAAAATGGAGGTGTAAATATGTCACTCATTCACGAATATATAATGAATACAGAAGTATCACATCATGAGAAGTTGTTTAAGATGTATGAGGTTATAAAAGAACTTGCGCCAATGTCTGAAGAATGTTTAAGTTGGGGTATGCCTACTTTTAAAGTAAAGGGTAATTTAGTTCACTTCGCAGATAATAAGAATCACTTAGGCTTTTATCCTGGTCCATCCGGAATAGTGGAATTTGAAGAATATTTGAAAGATTATAAACACTCTAAAGGAGCGATTCAGTTTCCATATAATAAAGAATTACCGATAGAATTAATTAAAAAAATAGTGCTATTTAGACTAAAAGAGAATTTAGGAGAATAGTAATTAGAAATTCTTTGTTTAAAGTCAATTATATTTGTCATAATAAGAAGGGTTAATTCATTTTGAAATACAACAAAGTAAAGGCAATCGATATCAACATATTTTTAATTCCGATGATAATTATATCAGTACTTTTTGTGTTTCTAAGTATCTTCTTATCCAATCAAATAAATACCTATTACACAAACATGATGCAAAAGGAATCCAATAAACTTGCTCGTAATACATCCATCATGTTATCAAAATCAAGTGCTGCATTTGATACAATCAATGAATTTATGACTAAAAGAGTACTTGATGCGGCAAAAGAATTAAAGAATCACAAAGGAAACTTAACAAGTGAAGAACTTATAAAATATGCCTATCAATTGAATGTCGATGTTATATATTTCTATAATCCTCAGGGTGAAATTCTTGCGAGTAATTCAGGTGAGTTTATTGGTTTTAAGACCTTTGATGGACATCCAGTTGAACGCTTTCGAACTTCAGATTTGAGTTTATTTGTTGAAGATATTCGTTTAGATAACGAAACAAGTTTACATTTTAAGTACGCTTATGTTCGATTTGATGATGGTTATTTTGTACAAATAGGTATTTACGCAGAAGATGTGTTTCAATATTTAACCGCATTTGATCAACAAAATATTATTGATGATCTTAAGAATGATGAATCAATATTATCCATAAGTATAATTGATAAAAAATACCGAATTACATCCAGCTCTGATTTAGACTCTATTGGTTTAAATGTTGATCAAAAGAGATTAGTTCAGAGTAATGAAGGTGTTTTATATCAAACCAATGGTATTGAAGTATATGAAGTTTTCGCTCCTATAAATCTGAACTCAGTTAATGTTGGTTTTCTGAATATTCAATATAAGCTAGATGCTACAAAAGATATTATTCGTAATATGACTCAATTTGGATTTGTTTTATTGATCTCATTCTATATTATCGTATTATCGATTGTATATAGTTCATATAAGAAGAATAAACAACTCATCGAATTAGCATATTATGATACACTCACTAAACTTCCTAATATTGATTATTTTAAGTATTATCTTGAGGAAAATCTTAAAAAGGATAAGAGCGTAAAAACAATAATCTTAGTTAATTGCATAAACTTCAAACGTATCAATATGAGTTATGGATACAAAGAAGGTGATTTTGTCTTACAAAAAATGGCTGAGAAACTTAAATTATTAAATTCCAAGCAATGTAAAATATTTAAGTTTAATGCGGATCGTTTTATTGTTTTAATTGAGAATAGTGATAACAAAGATACTTTGAATACTATTCGTGAAATAGAAACCATGTTTTCATCCACTGAGTTTAAACCAGACTTAGATATTAATATGGGAGTTGTAGAGATTGAGAAAGTAAAACAAGATGTTGATGACATATTAAGAGATGTTTCAATCGCATTGAATAATGTAGACAATAACCAAAAATATGCGATATTTGATGCGAAAATGGAACAATCCCTTCATCGAGAAGATGTGATTGAAGAAGAGTTAAAAGAAGCACTCAGAACACGTGACAATAAAAGAATCTATTTCCAATACCAACCTATATTCAAGTTAGATGATCATTCGATCGTTTCATTTGAAGCTTTAGCGCGATTAAACACAAAACACTATGGATTAGTTTCACCGATTGAATTCATTGATATCGCAGAGCGTAAACATATTATCGTTCCTTTAGGAGAATATCTATTAAATGAAGCTTGCCTATTAATTCGAAAATTAGAAAATGAAGGATTTGAGCATATAAAAATCGCGGTAAATATTTCAGGTATACAAGTCATGCAAGATGAGTTTGTCTACTCCGTTGAACGTATACTTAAAAAACATCGAATAAATCCAACTCAATTAGAACTTGAAATTACTGAATCTGTATATATGCAAGATTTTATCTCAATTAATCAGAAATTATTCCAATTAAGAGAAATGGGGATATCGATTTCTATGGATGATTTTGGGACTGGGTTTTCTTCTTTCTATCGTTTGAAAGAAACATACTTGGATATATTGAAAATGGATCGATATTTTATTAAAAATATTGACTCAAATTTAGATGATAAACATATAAGCAAGGACATTATTTCTATCGCACATAAATATCATCTTAAATGTGTTGCGGAAGGAATTGAAAATGTTTATCAACTTGAAAAACTTAAAAATTATAAATGTGATTATGGACAAGGTTATTTCTTATCTTATCCGATAGATGAGGATCTTGTGTTAGATAAACTCAAACAAATTAAACGAGTGAAATAACTCGTTTTAATTTATGGAAATGTCTAATAAATAAACTTATAATAGGAGTATAAGAATAAAATATTATTTTACCCTATCATAATCAAGCTAGGGAGGTTCAATATGAATCTAGAATTTTACCAAACTATGTTTGAAAAAGCTCCAATAGGTTTGGCATATTGCGAAGCTATTTTAAATGAGGATAAACATATTATTGATTTGATCTATATTAAGGTGAATTCATCATTTAAAGACATTTATCGAATTTCAAACGTTAATATAAATAACACAAAACGATCAGAAATATTTATTGATAAACAAATCGATAAAGAACTCGCAGAAAATATTCAAAAAGTAATTCAAGATAGAATACAGGTTAATTTTGAATATCATTCTGAATTAATTAACCGACATTTAAAAGTAGAAATTCATTCAACATCAGAGAATCAAGTGTTTATTTTTGTGGCGGATATTACTAAAGAAATCAATGATACAATCGAGAAATCAATTCTCATAAAAACCACAAATGATATTATCCTTGAATTAAACGAAAACTATACTTTTACTAGTGTATATACGAATTATGAAAGAAACCTGTCTTTTGAAAAAGATCAACTTATAAATAGAAACATTAGAGAAATCTTTAATCAAAAAACGAGTGACAGTTTGATTCAAGCGTTTAAACTCGCAAAAGAAACACATGAGATTCAGGTTATTAGTTATCAAACGTTAGAAAATGAAACACTGAAATATTATCAAGCCAGTATTTTCTATGTGAAATTTGATGAAGAGTACCGTTATGTTATATCCATTCGAGATATCACGAGCCAACAAAATGTTGAAAATCAATTACTTGAAATGAATAATCGTTTAACAGAAATCGCGAGACAAAGTAGAACGGTTATTTGGGAAGTTGATCTAGATGGTAAATATACTTACATAAATAGTGTTTCAAAAGATGTTTTTGGTTATGACAATAAAGAAATGATTGGACATTATTTCTATGAGTTTTATCCTATTCAAGATCGATTAGAGTTTAAAGAGAAAGTTCTGGGATTGATGAACCGTAGAGAAAGTGTTGTGGGCTTTGAAAGCCCGTATCAAACAAAAAACGATGAGAGAATTTGGTTATTAAGCAATAGTTCCCCAAAGTTTAATGAAGAAGGGTTATGCGTTGGTTATCGTGGGTCTGATGTAGATATCACTGAGAAACATAAAATTCAACTTGCCTTAAAACAAAGCGAAGAGAAGTATCGATTTATTACAGAGAATACCTCTGATGTGATATGGATTGTGAATCTTGATGATTTTAAATTTTCCTATATTTCTCCTGCGGTCTATCAGTTAAGAGGGTATAGTGCTGAAGAAGCGATGGCTCAATCGATCAATGAGAGTATGACACCAGAATCTTGGCAATTAATTCAAAATACGATTGAAAATTCTTTGGGTGATTTCATTTTAGATCCTCAACATCCTAAACATTACATATTAACCATCGAACAGTATCACAAGAATGGTTCAATGGTGTGGGTTGAAATCTCTGTTCGTTATCGATTTAATGAACAAAACCAAATAGAAGTAATTGGAATTAGTCGAGATGTGACAGAACGTAAAAAAATCGATGACGAAATTCGTTATTTAAGTTTTCATGATCAATTAACTGGTCTATATAATCGAAGATATTATGATATAGAGCTTGAACGATTAAATACAGCTCGCAATTTACCAATATCATTCATTACTGTGGATATAAATGGATTAAAAATGACGAATGATGTGTTTGGTCATAGTTCAGGAGATGATTTAATCAAGTTAGCTTCAAAAACACTTAAATCAGTGTGTCGTGAAGATGATATTATCGTTCGTTTAGGTGGGGATGAATTTATTGTGGTTTTACCACAAACTAATATCAAAGACTGTGAAAAGATCGTGTCAAGAATTCATTTAAGTTTAAAGTCTCAAAGTGATTCAAGATATACATTATCATTGTCTATTGGATATAGTTCAAAAGAAACAATGGATCAAGAGATAATAGATGTTGTTAATCAGGCCGATCGAATTATGTATCAAAACAAGTTAATTGAATCTGAAGTATATAAACGTCAGTTATTAGGCACAATTATGAATACACTTTATAAACTTGATACAGATTTAAGACGTCATCTAAAATCATTGACCAATTTAGTAAGTCAATTTGGAAAATATTTAGAATTAAGTTCAAATCAAATCAATCAGCTTAAACTAGCCGCAATGTATCATGATATCGGTAAAATTGGAATTGATATAGAAGATATTAGACTTTATCAAACCGATCGAGTTAAATATGAATATTTATTAAGAAGACAGCCTGAATTAAGTTATCAAATTCTCAGATATATTACACAATATACAGAAATTGCGAATATTGTATTAGCTTACCATGAAAACTATGATGGCTCGGGTTATCCGAGAGGATTAAGAAAAGATGAAATCTCAAATGAATCGATGATGGTTCATATTGTGAATAATTATGATAAATTAAGGTTTAATGTAGGTCTAAATAGAGAAGAAAGTATTACACAACTCAAGACACAAAAAGGCAAAGAATTAGATCCTATATTATGCGAAAAATTTTGTCAAATGATAGATGAATTTAAGTTATAATAGTCATAATCATGAAAAAAACAAGCCAACAAGAAAAAAGAATATCTAAGATATTCCATATCGTAATGTTTGCGTATCTTGTTGCATGTTTTTTTATCATGAACGCAATTTATAGCAATTACTATGAATCTGAGAAAAATAATATTATTGATTATGCGGAATCGACAAAATTATTTATTAATACGAAAGATATAAAGACTTTAAATGTTGATTTAAGTGATATTGAAAATGAATCATATCAATTTCTTAAGACGAATTTAGTGGATTTAAAACAATCAAGAAATAATATTGAATTTGCTTATCTTATGAAGAAAATTGATGATAGGATATATTTTCTTGTGGATTCTGAAGATCCGGACTCTAAAGATTATTCATATCCAGGTCAACTCTATTTTGAGGCAACACCAAATGATTTCGAACCATTCTTAAGTAAACAGACAGTCGTGACAGATGAAATTAGTGATCGATGGGGAACATGGATTAGTGTTTTGGTTCCTATAGTTGATGGTAATGAAGTAGTGGCTGTACTAGGACTTGATTATGATGCAGTTAGTTTTAAACAAAATATTCTAAATCAAACCTTAAATTATTTTTAAATTATTTTTATGTATTTATAAGTATTTTTGTATTAATCATTGTTTATTACTGGATAGCAAAAAAAAAATATAGAACTTCAGAAATTAAGCAATCAATTAAAGGAAAGTGAAGGATTATTTAAGGCAATATTTGAACAATCTCCAATTGGAATTGCGACTATTTCGACGAATAGTCAAACCACTCGAGTTAACCCTGCATATGTCAATATCATCAGTCGTACCAATCAAGACATTGTTGGGAATGATTGGAAGGCGATGACTCATCCAGATGATTTAGAGAGTGAAGAGATTTTATTTAAATCGTTCACAAAGGGTGAAATAAGTGAATATGGGATTGAAAAGCGATTAATTACAAAAATGGGTGAAACATTTTGGGTTAAGATAGGTATTAGTTCATTGAATTTAAACGATTCAGATGAGTTTAATTATTTATGTATGGTAGAGGATATTTCTGAACGCAAAAAGGTATCCGATGCGTTACAAGAGAGTGAAAGAAGTAAATCTGTTTTACTTTCTCATATACCTGGATTAGCGTATCGCTGTTTAAATGATGAACATTGGACCATGGAATTCGTATCAGATGGATGTCTTGATTTAACTGGATATAAGCCTATTGATTTGATTGGAAATAATACGATAAGTTATAACGATATTATCGATCCACAGTATCGTG
>JAJZTY010000044.1 GCA_021847325.1 Bacillota bacterium | reverse complement strand
TTACGAATATAATTAAATTCTTCTTTTATGTTAGGAATATTACCTTTAGAAATTTCAATATAATACCCAAATACTCGATTGTATCCTATTCTTAAATTCTTGATTTGAGTTCTCTCTTTTTCTTTTAACTCAAAATCAAGTAACCATTTCTTTCCTAAATGTTGGATATCTCTAAGTTCATCTAACTCTTGATGATATCCAGTTTTAAATACATTCCCATCTTTAATAGAACTCGGGACTTCTTCATTAATCGCTTCATTAAGTAATTGCGTAATATCTTTTAATTGATCAATTTGATTGTAAGTTTTAAATAAATCATGATCAATAAGCGTTAATATTTGAGGCAATTGATTCAATGTATTTCTTAACCGCATGATATCTTGTGGATTTGCGGAACCAAATGAAATTCGTCCAACTAAGCGTTGAATGTCGTAACAGTGACTTAAGTGTTCTTTTAATTTATCTTTTAAAATATAGTCTTTAATTAGAAATTCTATTTGGTTTTGTCTTAATTCAATTTCATTTAAATCATAGAGTGGGTTCATAATCCAATCTTTTAATAAACGAGACCCCATAGATGTTTTACAAACATCTAAGAAAGAAAAGAGAGTTTTATGCTTAGACTGTGCTCTTAAAGGTTCGATTAACTCAAGATTCAATAAGGTGCTATAATCCATTTTCATAACTCGTTGAATATTGGTATCTACAATTTTTTGTAAGTGTTGAAGTGAACGTTTCTGTGTCACAGTTAAGTAGTTTAATAATCGACCATAACACTCTCTCTTATATTCTTCAGAGATCATTTCACAGTTCTTACGATACTCATCAGAAATAGATACTAAATCGCAATATGAGATTGTTAGGTATGGTATTTCTCGAAGTGTATTCAAACTATCTTGATCACAATGATTTGAGATTACAACTTCTTTAATTTGGTACTTAAGAATACTTTGTTTAAGTAATGTTTTGTCTTCTCGAATTTGAATCAATTCAGTCTTACCCGAAATTAACTCCAATAATATCATGGTATATTGACCGGCATAATGAGTTAAAGACGCAATATAATTACGTGTTTTATCTTCAACTAGTTCATCTACCATTGTCCCTGGAGTCACTATTTTGACTACATCACGCTTAACAAGTCCGACCGCTTCAGATGGATCTTCCATTTGTTCGACAATCGCAACTTTGTATCCCTTATCCACTAGTTTTTGAATATAGTTTGAAGCCGCATGATGAGGTACACCACACATTGGCGCTCTCTGGTTTTCACCCGCTGCACGTCCTGTTAAGACTAAATCTAACTCAAAAGACGCAATTTTTGCGTCATCAAAAAATAGCTCATAAAAATCACCTAGTCTAAACATCACGAGCGCATCTTGATGAGCATTTTTAACTTCCATGTATTGTTTTAACATAGGCGTAAGCTTTTCCATAATCACCCTCTATGAACAAAGAAAATGCTTATGCACTTTCTTGAATTTCTGTACTCTCTTTTTGATTTTTTAAAACTGAATAAATCATATAACTACTAGCGCCATAAGAAATCGCAAATCCAGCACGTGTATCCACAATCTTACTAGCACGATGATGAATCTTACTAAAGTCCACTAAATCTCGATTATAGACTTGAATGATCACTTTTCCGATTGACGCATTCGCTAAACGTATATTATCTATTCCACCAATACTATCTAATAATTCATGAATAACCATATCTTTTTCATTTGGATTAATAATACTAATCGCACCTTTACGATAGTAATAACTCGTTACTGCATAATATAACAAGAATGTCATTAATCCTACAAACAGTAATATGATTAATGCTTTTTGGTAAATAGGATTACGAATTAAAACCAATAAATCGACAATACTTCCAGGTGTTCCAACTAACACATTTCCTGAAAAACTATACCCTAATGTAACACCTAACATTGGTAATACTGCATATAATATTGCGGTAAAAAACAAATGAAATGTAAACAGTAAAGGAGCAGTAAATATTAAGAATATTTCAATCGGTAATAAAGTCCCAAATAATATCGACATCACCACCGCTAGAATTACAAACGGAACCAAACGTTTATGGACTAACTTATCTGTATAAGTTTGAAATGCGGCCATAATAAAGGCTGGAACCGCAAATATATTTAGAATGTAATAAGGACTTATCAACTTCCCAGATGAAAATCCGGAGATACCACGAGCTAATTGTGCAGTCCACATACCAACATCTCCTGTATGTACAGCCCCGACAGGATCAACCCAACTTCCACCTAGATTGGTAAACCAAAATAATTGATTCATCCAATGACTGAAGTTAATAATACTTAGTAAACGATTGACAATTCCATAGATGAATAGATTTATAGGATTATTTAAATCCTTAGAAATAAACGTAAAGATATTAATAAAGAAATTAATAAACATTGGCCAAACAAATGTTAAGGCAATACCAGCTAATAAACTCAATATCATAGATCTAAATACAACAGAGACATTCTTATCCACAAAACTAAATATACTGTAAGGTGTACGTTTCTTTAAATTTGTTGCGGAAGAACGAGTAAAATATAAGACAATTAAAGCCCCAATTAAACCCGTATGAAATGGTACTAATACTCCACTATTTTTTGTGACTAAAAGCGTTGCGTTTGCGGAAATACCTAGAACGGATGAATAGATTTCAGATGGTAGATTCGTTGGTGTAAAAAACATTATTCCAATATGGAAACTTATATAGGCTAAGAGTGCCGCAAGGACTACCATTCCATCTTCACTTCTACGATAAACAGCACGTAATAAGAAAATTAATGGAAAATAGTGTACAATCATGCTAGACAAATATCTAAACATATCGATAAAAGATAATATGATTGGTTGATTAATCGAGAAATAAATTTGGAAATTTTGTCCTAATATCAAACCAGTGATACCCAAAATGATGGTAGAAATGTATAATACCTCAAGCGGGAAATAAATTAATTCACTGAAAGAATTCCATCTACGCATACCGTCACCTCAGCCTATATGATACCATTATAGTAGTTTTACTTCAAACAAACACAGGACTTAAACATGTCACAATATATAAAATCTCCTACTAAAAAAACATTCATCATTGACTGGCCTCTCAGTCTTATTTTAATCGCACTTACCGCAATCAGTTTATTGGCGATTTATGCGGCTAGTCCACTCCTCGTATCCTATAGAGATGGGACTGATTTATTGATTAAACAAATTATTTTCGTGATTATTTCAATCATATCTTTAATCTTATTTATACAAATAGGAGTAGATCGATTGTTTACAGCAATAGATATTGCATATTGGGTTTTAATGTTTCTATTATTCTTATTGATTGTCGATAAGTATATTAATCTACCTTTTATCGCTCCTGTAAATGGGACTCGAGCTTGGTTTCAACTCCCTGGATTAGGTACGATTCAACCCAGTGAATTTATGAAAGCAGTATTAATCATAAAATCATCTGTTATCATTTCTGAACACATTGATCAAAATCGAATGTCAAATATTGAAAGTGATTTGTTTCTTTTTTATAAAATACTTAAAGTCGCAATCCCTCCTCTATTCTTAATGATTTTACAACCAGATACCGGTATTCCTATTATTATCATAATCGGATTAATTGCGATGTTATCGATGAGTGGTATTTCTAAGTATTGGCTTATTTCTGGTTTTAGTTTTGTTGGATTAGTCATTATCGTATTCTTAGGTTTATTCTTCTTTGCGCCTGATATGTTGGTTAACTTAGTGGGTAGCTCATATCGTATAAATCGTATTTATGGCTGGCTTCAAACTGAACAATACATTAGTTCTTGGGGGCTTCAACTTTATCAATCATTACTAGCAGTTGGATCTGCTGGTTGGTTGGGACATGGTTTGGGTTCTCAGATTATTACGCTTATTGAACCACAAAATGATTTTATATTTGCGGTAATAGGTCAGAATTTTGGTTTTATTGGGGCATCTATTGTGTTGTTTCTACATTTAGCATTAGATTTAACTATCATACGTATTATTCTAAATAATGAGTATTATCGTGAAAAAATTATGGCAGTAGGCCTTTTGGGAATGTTGTTATTTCAACAGATACAAAATATGGGAATGATTATCGGTTTACTTCCTATTACCGGTATTACACTCCCATTTATCTCTGCTGGTGGTTCATCCTTACTTTCGTTTGTACCAATGATTGCGATTATATTTCACATGAATCATTTAAATCGAAGTAAGATTGTTCATTAAAATAAGCTCTTCAATCGTTTAATATAACTCGTATTAGGCCGTCCAACACAATGGACGGTTTTTTCTGAATATTGGCATTTTATCTTACTATCTTTTTTAAGCTTTACAGATAAGTGGTCATAACATAGGATTGCTTCACAGAAATCATCACTCTCAAGTGTTATTTGTGCATCCTCTTGTACGATAAGAGATGATCCTAATGAACGATATGCATGATGATGAATTCCCGTAATTTCAGTTAATTGAAGTAAATTTAATCCCTCATGTAAAATGGCACCGCCAAGTGAACGATTATAGGCAGTAGAACCCGCTTGTGTTGATATGCATAATCCTGTTCCTCTAAACGTTTCCATATATTCACTATTAATAGAAACTCGAATAAGTTGAGTACGTATTACATTTTCAACACGCATTTCATTTAATGCATAATAATGTTCATTCCCATTCTTTGAATTAACGCAGATATCTAATAATGGAAATTCTTTATATCCCAATCGATCATTGATTAAGTCTTGTACAAATGCCTCACATTCATGCCCATCATAACTGCTAAAAAAACCAAGTGTTCCTGTATGAATCCCTACAAATTTTATTAACTCTAATTGATGAATATATTGATGAATTGCACGTAAAAATGTACCATCTCCTCCAATTGACACCACAAAATCTGGAGTTTCTTCATCTAATTGATAGTTTAGCTCATTCAAACGAATGGTTAATTTTTGACTTAACTCTTTTGATAAGTCATCCTCTTTAGATAGTATCACAAATCGTTTCATCGCTTTACTTCCTTTTCACTTAAGCCTATTGTATCATAGGCATATGAATACAAATCTTGAAATTGAATACAAAACATTACTCAGTAAAGAAGAACACAATCAAATTCTTAACTTTTTTGAAGATGCTCAAATGATTGAACAAACCAATTATTATTATCAATCAAAAAACAGTTTAAACAAAAAGATTGCGGCAAGAATTAGACAAATTGGGTCACGTTTTGAATTAACCTTCAAGATTAAACAAGAAAAAGGTAAACTAGAAGTCAATTTTGATGTGCCAAATAACTCAGTTGAACATTTCAAGCGAAATGATGTTCAACAATTCTTAAATGAGCATCAATTTAATTCTGAATGGAAATATATTGGTGAACTTCATACAACTCGTTATACTATTCAAGATAAGTATGGTGAACTTTGTATTGATTATAACCGATATTTAGACCAAGAAGATTACGAATTGGAATATGAAGTTAATAATGAATTCGAAGAATTTGCGTTTAAACGTTATCTAGAAATTTTAAATCAGTTTTCAATTAAAAATATAAAAGCGAAGGCTAAGTTCCATCGCTTTATCATTACTAAATTTGGTCTAGATTAATATATCGATAATCAAATCCATCACATACAATAATTTTCTTTAAATCTTCAGGCACTTCATATTCAACATAAGTTGTTAGGTGAAGTGTTTTTTGATTAAAATTCGGTATATCTTTCGTTAATTTATGAATCAAATTATATTTACCAAATTCATAAATCAATCGTTCTGTTAAATTATGTTTGTTAGCTGAAATAGAAGTCACAATTTCTACCCCGTTTACTGTAAAACGAATTAGTTCTTGTTTGCGTTCATCAATCCATTGAAAACCCTCTTCTTTTTTCATTAAATCAATTAGATACTTACTCTGTTTCTTAAGTTCTTTTTCAGTGCTTAAATGAGGGATATTACTTAATCGAAATTGAATCATATGACGAGCTAAATCATCATCAAAAACTGAAGAAGATGGCGCATAAGAACTCACTGCAGATGACCATGCATCAACCCCAATCTCATTCGCTTTTAATAAGATATTAACTGTCATTTGCGGATTATCTTTGTCTAAATAGATAAAACTTTCCAAATTATTTGAAATTCTCATTCCAAACTCACTTAAATAAACAGGCGCTTGGAAAAACACGATTTCATTTAGTATTAAACTACTTAAACTTGATGGTAAAGTCTTTGATTTAGAAACTCTAAGAATTGCTTCTTTAAAATCTTCAGTGGACTCATATCCATTCAAATTTCCATACAGGTTCCACATCTGTCTAAAAGAGTGTTGAACACTGTGCTGAAAACGTCCATAACCAATAATTCCCTTTTCACCCGTTTGTTTTAATTCAGTCCCTTTAGCTAAAAAGAATAACAAATCTCCATGATTAAAATCTGTAAATCGTTTACCTACCGATGGTCTCCAAAAACTGATGGTAGAATTACCATTCAATCGATGAAATTCAATCATGTTCTTATCTGTTATATACGCTATTGATGACATAGTTCCCCTGTATTATACCCCAAAAACAATTTAAAATAAGCCTACAATTTCATTTTGATTGATATCAATATGATATGCGGCAGGATCTTTTGATAATCCTGGCATTGTCATGATTGATCCCGCTATTACGACAATAAAATCAGCACCACTCGATATATTGAGTGCCTTTACTGTTAATGTAAATCCTTTTGGAAATCCTAGTAATTTAGGATCATCACTTAAAGATGACTGTGTCTTCGCAATACATACATTTAATCTTTCTAAACCAAGTGATTCTATTTGATCATATTGTTTAAGCGCATTATCCGTAAATACGACATCACTTGCGCCATAGATTTGAGTTGCGATTGTCTTAATTTTATCTTTTATATTTAGATTAATATCATAAAGTGGTTTGTATGTATTTGGATTTTCAACAATCTCAACAACCTTACGAGCTAAATTTGCCGCACCTATTCCACCTTTTTCCCAAGATTCATTAATCTCAAACGCAACATTCTCTATATCACAGAATTCCTTAACACTTTGAATCTCATTTTCTGTATCACTAACAAATCGATTAAGTGAAACGACAAGTGGTACACCATAACTCTTTATTATTTGAATATGTTGTTTAAGGTTAACTAAACCCATTTTTAGCGCTTCTACATTTTCTTGTTTAAGCTCTTCGTATGGAATATTTCCATGCATCTTCAATGCACGAATGGTTGCGACTATTACAACGGTACTTGGTTTAAACTCACCTGCTCGACAGGTAATATCCATAAATTTTTGTGCACCTAAATCTGAACCAAATCCAGCTTCAGTCACAACATAATCTGCACATTTTAAAGCTAAACGAGTTGCGATAATGGAATTACTTCCATGCGCAATATTCGCAAAAGGACCCCCATGAATAAATACTGGATTTCCCTCTAAAGTTTGAACTAAATTTGGTTTTATCGCATCTTTCATCAATACCGCAACAGAACCAGTAACCTTTAAATCTTTGATTGTGATTGCTTTACCTTCATAAGAATAGGCCACAATCGTACGATCAACACGTTGCTTAAAATCCTCTAAGTCTTTGGATAAACACAACATGGCCATCATCGGTGATGCGACAGTTATAACGAAACTATCGTTTCGAACAATTGCTTTTTTGTCATTCAAAGAAACCTGTATCTGTCTTAAAGCACGATCATTCATATCCATACAACGCTTCCATAAGATTTGTTCAGGATTAATATTTAACTCATTGCCTTGATACAAGTGATTATCAATAATTGCACTTACGAGATTATTCGCCGCTGTTATCGCATGCATATCCCCTGTAAAATGTAGGTTGATATCTTCCATAGGAATAACCTGTGCAAATCCACCACCCGTTGCGCCACCTTTAACCCCGAATACAGGTCCTAAAGATGGTTCTCTTAAACAACCCATAACTTTTTTATTGATACTTGCTAGTCCATCAACTAACCCAACGGTTGTTGTAGACTTGCCTTCACCCGCTTTAGTTGGTGTAAGTGCAGTCACAAGGATTAACTTTCCATCTTTTCTATGTTTGATATCGTCATAAAAACTCAAATCTACTTTAGCTTTGTATTTACCATAGTTTTCAAGATAATCAAGTGGTAAACTAATTTTTTCCGCAATCTTTTCAATCGGTAATGCTTTTGTGCTTTGAGCGATTTCAATATCCGTTTTCATTATTATATTTTTTGCCTTCCTTCCATGGCTTTTATTAAAGTAAGTTCATCCGCATAATCCATATGTGCACCCATCGGTAAACCATGTGCTAAACGAGTAATCTTACCCACTTTACTTTCTAAACGCTTCGCAAGATATAAAGCCGTCATTTCACCTTCAACGGTAGGATTTGTTGCCAAAATAACTTCTTCAATCCCATCACTAACACGCTTCATTAATGAATCAATGGATAAATCATCCGGCATAATTCCTTTTGATGTTGAAATAACACCATGTAAAACATGATATACCCCTTTGTATTGCTTGATTCTTTCAATCGCCACAACATCCTTAACATCTTGAACAACACAAACTGTAGAATGATCTCTTTTTTCATCCGAACAAATTAAACAAATATCTTTGTCTGTGATATTTCCACACATCTGACAAAAATGTAGTTTTGTTTTAGAATCCACCAATGCTTTCGCAAGTGTTTGAATTTCTTCATCACTTAAGTTCAAAAGCGCAAAAGCATAACGTTCAGCTGTTTTTGCGCCAACTCCAGGTAATTTTCTTAAATTCTCAATTAAAGTTAATAGAATATTGGGATACATTAGACAATCTCCACATTCTCTTCACCAAATAATTCAAATAATCCTTTACCGATCTCTTCTACTGGTTTTGATATCTTCTTTTTCTTTTTTTCAAACACAATAGGCTCAGGTAAGTTATTCTCCGCAAACAAACGTTTGAACTCAGTAGTTACTTCATTAACACTTTGAGTATCAATCGCATAAGCTTTCATTTCAATTCCAAATAACATCAACGTAAATGCTTCAATGAGCTCTTGATTATCCTCACTATTTAATTCATTAACATACATCTTATCAGGGTGACTTAATACCATAAATCCATCATTTAACGCAACCGGAACCGCATTAACTAAAATCTGTGCAACTCTTCCATAATTCAAATCCGTTAAATAAGATTGAATTTTATCCCATTTTGAATGAACATCTAATCGTTTTTGTTTATCCCCTGAATTAAGTAAGCGTAAAATCATTAATTGATCCAGTGTTTCAGTTTTTAATAATGCTTTAGATTTTTTCTTTGGTTTAACCTTTAAGTCTTCAATCTCTACAGAATCAAACGATAAAACATCAACAGAATCTTCTTGTTTAGTTTCACTATTGTCTTGAACAAATTCAATAGTTTGTGATGGTACTTCAACTACATCTTTAACAATTGGATCTGTAACAACTTTTTCATTAGGCTTATATTCCTCAATATGAACAACAGATTTTTCAATTGGTTTACTATTCTCATGTTTTGGCTCACCAATTCGGCTTAAAAGCTTTAACATACCGATTTCAAAATAGGAAAGTAGATTGGATGCACTACGATATTTATCCGCTGTTTCCATTAAATCTTCAATCATATTTAATGCGACAGACGTTGGTATAATACTTAATTGTTTTGCCTCTTCAACATTTAATTTTGTAATTAACTTGTCATCTTGAGTAAATGCATAAACAACTGATTCTTTTAATAATTCCATCAAATCATTGGTTAATCGTCTTATATCGATATTTTTACGCGTAATAATCTCAATTTCTTGCATTAGTAAACCAACATCCATTGTTATAATCGCATGGAGTAGTTTTAGTTTATCTTGCGTAGTCGCAATTCCATAAATATCATTCACATGTTCCGCAAGTAGATTATTTCCACTATACGCTATGCATTGTTCAAGAATACTGAGTGCATCACGAACCCCACCATCTGCTAATTGACTTATTAGTCGTGTTGCCTCTGGTTCATAATTAATTTTTTCAGATTTCAAAACCTCTTCGATTCGCATCTGAATATCTCTACGATTAACTCGTACAAAATCATACCGTTGACATCTAGAAATTATGGTCGGTAGAACTTTATGAGGTTCTGTTGTAGCTAGAATAAAAATAACATGTGAAGGTGGTTCTTCTAGAGTTTTTAATAATGCATTAAAAGCCCCTTGGGATAGCATATGAACTTCATCAATGATATAAACTTTGTATTTAGCTTGAATAGGCGCATACTTAACCTTTTCAATCAAATCTCTTATTTCATCGACTCCATTATTACTTGCGGCATCAATCTCAATGACATCTGGATGAGTTCCATTTTGAATTGTTCTACAATGTTCACATTCATTACATGGAGCTTTATCAGGATTTAAACAGTTCACTGATTTCGCGACAAGTTTCGCAACTGTTGTTTTACCTGTTCCTCTTGGACCACAGAAAAGATACGCATGTGACATTTTATTAGTCTTCAATGCGTTCTGTAAGGTTTGAATAATGTGCCTTTGTCCAACCACTGTTTCAAATGAGTGAGGACGATATGTTCGGTATAATGATTTATAGGTCATAGGTGTTTCTCTTAGTTATTATTATAACAAAAAGAGGGTCGTACTTATACCCTCTTAACTTACTCCATATCGTTTTTTCTCTTATTTTTAAAGAATGTTTTCAATAGAATAGATGATTCATCTTCACATATACCTGATATAATCCAGGGATAATGATTAAATCCTTTTATTAACGAAATATCATACAACGATCCTAATGTACCACCTTTCGGATCTTTTGCGCCATATACTATACCATCTACTCTTGATAATATGCTTGCGCCAATACACATTGTGCAAGGCTCAAGAGTAACATATAGTACACACCCATTTAATCTCCAAGAGTTCAGTTTTTTACAAGCTTTGTTTATCGCTAGTACTTCAGCATGTGCTGTTGCGCTTTGATTTTTTTCTCTTAGATTATGTGCTTTAGCAATTACTTTACCATTTAACACAATAACAGCACCAATTGGTACTTCATCTAATTCTTTTGCCTTTTGCGCTTCTTTTAGCGCTAATCTCATATATTTAATGTGTTCCATTGTTTAAATCATATAAAAAGGCTGCCACACATGCAAGAGCCTATTAAGGCTGCTGTCTTCCGACCCTGACCTGGTTCAAAGGATTGCATTGTAGCAGCTCATTTATTATACCTAAGCTGACTGATTATTTCAACGTTTCACGTGAAACATTACTTATTTTATTTTACTTTTCTTAAATCCCAAAGATATTCACCTGTTTGAGATTTTGTTTTAGCCATTATCGAAATTAATCCTTCATCTGGATATTCAACTGCATCTGGAGATGTTTCGTGACCAACAAATATCATTCTTACATCTTCTTCAGTATCATTAATAACTTGATGAGCACTATCGGGTCCAATACCAAACGCAACAACCTCACCTTCACCCAATCTACGTGTTTCAGAAGGTGTACGAAGTAAAGGTGTTCCTTTAATCATGATTAATATTTCTTCAGTACCATGATGATAATGATATAAACCAGATGTTTTGCCTGGTTTTAAGACATAAACAGAGGATGCTAGCGCTAAACCACTCGGTAAATCATAGGTATATGCCCCACCATTCCAAGATTCATTCCCAAAGTCTTCAAAATCATCACTATATATTGAATTCTTCATAGTTATTTCTTAGGCTTAATTACTTCTTTAAAGCCCATGTATGGACGTAATGCGACTGGTATATTAACCGATCCATCTTCATTTAAGTTGTTTTCTAAGAAAGCAATTAACATTCTTGGTGGCGCAACAACCGTATTATTTAATGTATGCGCAAAGTACTTCTCATTTTCACCTTGAACACGAATTTGTAGACGTCTTGCTTGTGCATCTGTTAAGTTTGAGCAACTTCCAACTTCAAAATATTTTTGTTGGCGTGGAGACCAAGCCTCTACATCTACAGATTTACTCTTTAGATCAGCTAAATCACCTGAACAACATTCTAATACACGTACAGGAACATCCAGTGAACGGAAGAAGTCCACAGTATTGTTGTAAAGGACCTCAAAGTATTTTTTACTATCCTCAGGTTTACATACAACAATCATTTCTTGTTTTTCGAATTGATGAATACGATATACGCCGCGTTCTTCAATACCATGTGCTCCAACTTCTTTTCTAAAACATGGAGAATAACTGGTATATAGATAAGGTAAATTCTTCTCGTCTAAGATTGTATCAATAAATTTACCGATCATGGAGTGTTCACTTGTACCAATAAGATACAAATCTTCTCCTTCAATCTTATACATCATGTTTTCCATTTCCGCGAAGCTCATAACACCTGTTACTACTTCTGAACGAATCATGTAAGGAGGAATTACATAATCAAATCCACGATCAATCATAAAATCTCTTGCATAACTTAATATTGCGGAATGTAA
>JAJZTY010000043.1 GCA_021847325.1 Bacillota bacterium | reverse complement strand
CCAAAAGAGTGATGAAGTATGGCTTGATAGTACAGCTATTCTCATTTTGTCACCGTCTCCTCAACTTTAGAATTACTGGAATTACTATCAGTTGCCTTCGCCTTAACCCCAGTCCCACCTTCAATAACACCATCACTTCTTAGAACACTAAATATCGTCCCAAAGAAGCATCTGACATCCATCAGAAAGCCAATCTTCTCAGCGTACTCTCCATCAAGCTTGGCCTTAACATCAATCTCAAGTTCATCTCTACCATTAATCTGCGCCCAGCCAGTAAGACCAACCGGCACATCATTCGCACCATACTTATCTCTCTCTTCTATCAGATCATACTGATTCCAAAGAGCTGGCCTTGGACCGATGATGCTCATCTCACCTTTAAAAATATTAATGATCTGTGGTAGCTCATCTAAGCTCGTCCGTCTTAGAAACTTACCTACCTTAGTAATCCACTGATCTGGATTTTCAAGAAGATGCGTCGGAGTGTTCTTTGGTGTATCGATTCGCATAGTTCTAAACTTCAATATATGAAAATGACTCTTATGGATCCCAACTCTCTTCTGTTTAAAGAGAACAGGCCCAGGGGAGTCAACCTTGATTGCTATAATGAGTACTAAAAAAACAGGAGATAATATGATAAGTCCGAGTGTTGAAAGTATGATATCTATTAATCTTTTGATTTTTAAGTAAACCATGATAGTTCCTCCTGCTTCGGTTTTATGTATGTTTGTGGTGTTTAGGACACCTTATTTTCTCAATCTATATGTAGTGATTCGTACTTGATTCAGCACTATATCTTGCATAAATGTATCTCATGATTGGATGAGACTACGTGTAATGCTTCTGTAACATTAGTCTTCAGACACCAACCTCTTAAACCCATTGATATTACTGACTCACAGTCTCTTTATCCTTTCACCATACTCACGTCGTTCAAACCACCCCAATCACAACCAAGGCACTTCCTATCCCAGTTCATCATTTTCATCGTCCTCACTCGCGTTACCATGTAAACTACACTTGACCTTTCCATCTTCAAATCCAACTACTCCACCAGCTAGACATACCTCACCAAAATTATCATCAATATACTAATTAAAAAATACTATCTATATAATCAAACTCATTTTCAAACAGATATGCAACATACATTCTTTCTAGAGATTTTCTATTAGTTTCACATACTCGTTCTTATGCTTTGCTAATGAATCGCTTTAATCTAGAAACTGTTACTACAGAAAGAATTCCAAGGATTGCAATTACAATAATCAATTCTATTATAGTAAAACTAATAGATTTTTTATCCATTGTTTCACCCCCAAAACTAACATTATCTCAAACCGAGTTTTATCAAATTAAAACATACATCTAAAGTATGTAGTATATCTTAGCTGTGGTTATATAAAAGGGCTATTACAGTTTTAATGCTTTTAGGTTCGCCAGATAATTTCTAAATTCTAAATTATTTTGTTTCAATTTTCAAATCTATGTAATCTTGTTTTTTTATTCAAAAGTCTGTATGTATTCATTTAAAATTGTTTGAAGGATTATCTCTTTGCCATAGCCTTGCCTCAATGGTGCTTTGGTGATAAAATTTACGGTTTAACCACTATATGTGGTTTTGTATCTCTTTCAAATAACCACGCGGCATTTCACTTTTAGGATATTGATGATTTGTGGTAATTCATCTAGACTTGTTTTTCTTAGAACTTTACCAACACTAGTAATCCATTGTTCAGGATTCTCTAATAGATGTGTAGGTGTATCTTTTGGTGTATCGATACGCATCGTTCTGAATTTTAAGATGTCAAATAATACCTTGTTTTTTCCATATCTCTTCTGATGAAACAAAACAGGACCTTGTGAGTCCATTTTATTGAGATAATGATTAATATGAATATTGGAGAAAGTATTATTAGACCTAATACGGATAATACGATATCAATAAATCGTTTACAAATTGATACATATTATTCCTCCATACTTGGAACCAATCGTTTCATACTGTGTTTAAGTAATGGGATATCGTATTGGTTTTCTCTGATTAATTGAATGGTTTGATAGACTTCTTCGAATGTGATATCGGATGGTTTTGCGATCATGATCCCTTCTTGTTGGGTACACGCTAAACCTTCTTCTTCGAGTAGAAGTTCTTCATAGAGTTTTTCGCCAGGTCTTAAGCCTACAAATTCAATGGGGATTTGTTCCTCGGTGTAACCAGATAGTGTGATAATCTGTTTCGCTAGATCCACAATCTTTACTGGTTCTCCCATATCTAATACAAATATCTCTCCACCCTTCGCAATCGCTCCAGCTTGAATCACAAGTCTTGAAGCTTCGGGGATGGTCATAAAATAACGTGTTATATCAGGATGTGTAACTGTTACTGGTCCACCAGCTTGTATCTGGGCTTTGAATAAAGGAATAACAGATCCATTACTACCCAACACATTACCGAAACGAACAGCCACAAACTCAGTATTACTTCTTTGATTTAAGCTTTGAATAATGAGTTCCGCAATACGTTTAGTCGCTCCCATGATATTCGTTGGATTCACTGCTTTATCGGTAGAAATGAATATGAAACGCTTAACATCATTCTCATGAGCACATAACGCTACGTTTAAGGTACCCATCACATTATTCTTTATGGCCTCTGATGGATGATCTTCCATGAATGGTACATGTTTATGCGCTGCCGCATGGAATACGATACTTGGTTTATAGTGATTGAAGATTTGGCATATTCTTTCTTTATCTCTAACGCTCGCAATAATGACTTTAATATCTTTATCAGGATATTGTCTCTTTAAGTCTTGATGAAGATCATATGCATTATTCTCATAAATATCTAATATAAGAAGTTGACTCGGATTAAACTTCATCAATTGTCTACAGATTTCAGATCCAATCGATCCACCACCACCTGTAATTAGAACCACTTGATTCTCAATGAATTGATTAATCCCACTAATATCTAAAGTCACTTCATTTCTTCCCAATAAATCCACAATATCAACATGTCTTAATGTCGATAATTCAGCCTTTTGATTGTTCATCTCAGAAATGTGAGGAAGTGTTTTAACCGTACACTTTGTACGCTGACAAATCGCCACAACTTCTTTTAGTTTTTCTTTTGATAGAGATGGAATCGCAATAATGATTTCATCAATCTTATCGGTTAATACGATCTCTTCTATTTGACTTACTTTCCCTTTTACTCGAACCCCATGAACCAATGAATTCTGTTTCCAACTCGCATCATCCACAATCGCTACTGGTAGTGATTGAGCATGAGAACTAATCTTAAGTTCTTTAATAATCGTAGCCCCTGCATCACCAGCTCCTACAACTAATACACGCTTGAGATGTTCTTTTGGTCTTAAATCAGAACGAACACGTCTAAAGTATCGATAT
This sequence comes from Bacillota bacterium, assembly GCA_021847325.1. Taxonomy (GTDB): domain Bacteria; phylum Bacillota_I; class Bacilli_A; order Erysipelotrichales; family Erysipelotrichaceae; genus UBA2212. The sequence continues at coordinate 9,207 of JAJZTY010000043.1, read as the reverse complement.
GAGAGTCTTGAAAGAGAAACTCCCATAACCGTAAGAATATAAGAAATTATTGTAATAGATCTTGGAATATCCCATTTCATCAAATGAGATAATCCAATGTTTAACAAGAAAGCTAAAGTAGACGCTAAGACTAATTTAACCAACTCATTAATACTCGCATAACGCCATAGACTATGATACAAACCAAACAAGTAATAAATACAAATTATTGTGATCGCAAATGCCCACCAAGAAACGATAAATAAATTCGATACCCAAATAGGAATAAACCCCTCAAAGCGAATTAACATCGCAAGATAATACGCAACCACAATTACAACTAAATCAATACAAAGCAACACAAACTTCCGCATAAATGAATTCATCAAGTCACCCCCAAGGTTTTTCTTAAAATCCATAAAAAAACAGCTACGCCCACAAAAGATAACTCCCAGTGTCGTACTGCTATGATCCTAAACAAGCATTAACGTGCCCCAAGCAACGTTTAACTCTTATTTAATTTTGTATCTTACTAATCACTTCACAATCCAACGTAATCTTTTGGATTTGATCAAACATCACGAGTTCTACTTCAACAGAACGCTTATGACGATTAACCTTTTTAATTTCACTCTCATGTCCCATTAAAGGGCCCTCTGTAATAATAATCCGATCCCCTTCGATGTAGGCTGTCGAAGGTTCAATCACAAATTGTTCATCACAATACGACTCAATCCATGCTCTTTCGTGTGGGAGTACTGTATCAACCTCTAAATTTTCATACCTCAATAAACGAATAAAACCCTTCACAGGTTTCACATAAATATTTAAGAAAGTTAGAAAATCATGTAGTGTTTCATTGGTCTCAATAAATACGTATCCCCGGAATAATGGTAAGACTTTTCTTATCTTAAGACTATTTCTTTTCCATATTTTTACTTGCTTCGGTATAAATGCATGATACTTCTCTTGACTAATGATCTTGATAATTTTCTCTTCTTGACCACTCAGTACTTGTATTACATGCCAATGTTTAATAGTAATCCCCTCCAAATCGTGTTAATTGTAACAACAAACTTTTGCATATTCTACACACTATAAGTGTAAATATGCCGATTTTTAACAAAAACTAACAAAAAAGTCTTACAACAAGACGTTGTACAAATTTATACCCAGACTTAATTGATTTAGTAGAACTCAATTCTTTGTTTAATACAAGATTAGTCGTATTTGTATGGAAAATTATTTCCGCAAAAGACTTCCCAAAAAACAATTTAACTTTATTAAACACATCTATCAGGACTAATCTTCTAGGACCACTCACACGATGTGCATCCGACGCAATCAAATGAACACAATTTTCTAATAAAAGGTTATACGCTATTTTACGCTGTAAAGGATTATTTCCCTTAATCAAAGAAGATCGATTGATTTGAATATAATACCCATGCTTAATCCAACGCTTACACTTACTAACAGCTTCTTCTACGGATTCAAAATAACGTTCTGGATGCGCAATAATAATCTTAACTCCATTACCGCTTAACTCATCTAATGCATCCTCAATCAAACCATGATATAAACTCGTCCTAGAAAATTCCACCAGTAGATAATCCGTCCCCTCATAACACAGATATTGCTTATTCTGAATAAAAGGCATCGAATCCGCATTCACCTGAAACTCAGATCCAAACTTAATCTCTATTGGTATATCCTTAGCCATCTCTTTTAGTTTAATAACTTCCTTTAAAATAAATTCTGTGGTAGGACAATACTTCCCATTTGGAATAATATGTGGACTTACAAAAACAGTTGAAATGTGACTATCAACTGCATCTTGAAGCATTCTTAAACTATCACGATAATCCTTTGCCCCATCATCAATTGGTAATACATGATTATGAATATCAATAAATCTACTCATTATAATGAATTTCTCCTAAAACAGGTAAATTCAATAATTTCTCAGCATCATTACGCGTCTTAATGGATCTATTAAGCATCATCTTTAATAACGCTATCCCAATTCCCAACATGAAACCTAACATTGTCCCAATAACAACATTCAAAGTACGATTAGGGCCCACTCTATCTTCATTAAGCTGGCCTCTATCAAGAACCGTTAAGTTGTCAATTTCCATAATATCTTTAACTTCCAACATAAATATATCAACAACAGTATTAACTAAATTCATTGATAAACGCGGATCATTTGTTATCGCAGAAAACGATATAATTTGTGTATCACCTATAGATTTAATAGTAAGTGCCGAACTAATCTGTTTTTTTGTTAATTCATTTCTAAAACTTGGCCAAACCTGATCTAAAACCTTATTACTTTTTGCGATTTGAGTATAAGTAGCAGTTAGTTTTTGGTTAGTAGTAAGATCACTCGCGCTAACTTGATTTTCTTTAACTGTGGGTTGTATAAAAACGGTTGATTCACTACTATAAGTTGGGTTAACTAAAAAAGTAGTATAAGCAAATGCTAAGATTAAACCTATAACACTTAATCCAATAATTAAAGAAAGATTATCCATTAAAAGTTGAAACAACTCTAATAAATCAATCTCATCATTAATTTCATCTAATTGTGTATATTGCGGCATAAAATCCCCCTATTGTTATAACATTGCTATTTTAGCACGAAATATTTCTAAAATAAAGATAAAACAATCTAGTCACTTAAGTTAATATTGATAAAGTTCATTTATCAAAATTACCAAAAAATTATTAATAACATAAAATATATTTAACTTAATTTAAGCTACAAGCATAAGAATTAATTTATATATGTATTACAAATTAGTCCAATCTATGCAATATATGATTGAGATAGATATTAAAACGTTCAATTCTTTAATTACTATATTTTATTTTTGATAGAAAGAAAATTGAAAAGAGACTAAATGTCTTCTATTTATTTATTGCGTATATATTGTAGCTATAAAACTACCTATAAACAGAAGTATTTAATTTTACTAAATATCAATTTGATATAATTGTATAATTAAAGAATATTTATAGATTTAATAAATTATCTAAGCACTATAAAATGATTTACAAGTATACTTTTAAACATTATAATTCTAATGACAAACTGGGGGATCAAATGACCGAAATAAAATTTCCGAAAATAAATTTTGAATCAAAATATCAAAATTATAAACAAGATGAACTTGAATCATACAAACTTCTAAGAACTAATATTGAATTCTCATCTATTGACAATGAACTTCAAGTTTTAGCAGTGACAAGTTCAGATTCAGCAGAAGCTAAAACAACAACTTCTGTAAATTTAGCTAAAGTAATGGCTGCTCAAAAAAGTCGAGTATTATTAATAGACTGTGATTTAAGGATTCCAGATGTACACAAAGTACTAAAGTTAAGTAATCGATTAGGGCTAACCAATGCTTTAATTAATCACGAAACAGAAATCACTTCTTTAACAAAGTATATTCAATCTGTAAAAGTTCAAAATGGGATAAATGATTTATTCGTAATGACTTCAGGAAGTACTATTCCAAATCCTTTAGAGGTATTATCAAGTAAAAGATTCAAGGAATTAATTAGTACTTTAAAAGAGCATTTTAATTTTATTGTTATAGATGCTCCACCTGTATTACCAGTTGCTGACGCAATACCAATAAGCTTAGCGTCTGATGGCGTTTTATTCTGTATCGCTTCACATCAAACTCAAAAAGAAAGAGCTGTCACTGCAGTTTCACAACTACAAAGAGCAAATGCTAATATAATCGGAACAGTTCTCACATTAGTTCCAAGCTCTAAAAATAATTATTATAATTATAGTTATACCAAACATTCTAAAGTGCCACGAACCTTAGGTCATGCATTAAAAATTAAGAATCGAAAACTTAGATCACAAGAGAAGTAATAAATAATTTCTATTAATTAAGCCTTTAAAAAAGAGTATTTGATTTTTAAATACTCTTTTTTTCAAGTTTTAGGAAGTATATATTCTTTCAACCTATTTATATAGAAAGGAACTTATTCGTCTATTTTCCTTTTTAAAATTCAAAGTAACAAATTTCGTTTGGAATAATATAGGTAACAACTATCTTTTATTCATAAGATCATCTATATTTTGAGTAATTTCTTGAACTGAATCTAGATTTGGGAAAACCATATTATGGTATTGTCCACCAAATGCATAACTAGGTGCACTACCTCGTTCTCCTTCAAGCATATGAGTTGTTATATTCCAAGATGGATTTTCAGATATTTGTAAATCTAACAATTTCCCTAAATCATCACTATTAATGTTAGTATCAACATATTTACCAACTTGTTCAACTAATCGGTTCAAAGTTTTAATATCTCGAATCTCCATGATTCTCTTGATTAAAGCTTTTATAACTTCTTGTTGATTTAATCCCCTTTGTAAATCTCCTAATGAAAATGATTTGCGTTCTCTAGAAAAAGCAAGAGCCTTCTTTGCATCCATTAAGTTTATTCCTTTCTTAAAACTATAACCCCCACTTGAAAAGGAATATGGAGAGTTCACTTCTATAGTGCCAAATAAATCTATAATATTCATGAATGATGTAAAATTAACTTTAATATAATAGTTTACCTCTAAATCAAATACGTTTTCTAAAGTATTTATTGAGCAATCTAATCCCTTCCATCCTGCATGAGTAAGCTTATCATAATTATCATCCATGCAAGCTATTGGGAAGTAACTATCTCTAGCAATTGAATACATATCAACAATACCAAAACTTGGATGTACTGCTACAAGTATATTTACATCACTACGGGAAACAGTATTAATTGGACCTGCAACATCTAATCCACTTATATACACAATAAATGGAGATTTTCGAATATCTTTAGGTTTATTTAGTTCATTTCGAACAATTTCTTTTTGATAATTTTCAATAATACGAACTTTAGTAGTAAAATTTAAACCAAATTCCTCTATGGTTTCTATAGTTGAATTATCCAATAAAACAGCTTGTACTTTACCGTTTAATAGGTTTTCAGCAGCTTGAATAGGGTTCTCTGTGACTATATAGTTTAATTTTAAATCTATCCATTGATAGCTAATTACATCTTGAAACTCTAATTCTATCTGATTTGGATAAGCAATATAATTACTATCGAAATCATTAATTGAATAATATTTTGAATCATTTAACACATACAAAGAAAAATTCTGCACTTCATATTCAACTTTGTTTAAAGCTGTTTCTACTATCCTTTGTGCATAAATCATTGGAACTACAGCCAAGATTAAAACTATGGATAAATAGGCCTTTATCCAATTATGTCGTTTTGATATTAAAAGAATAATTATAATTAGGAAAATTAGTCCATATTTTAGATTTATTGGTAACAATTTGTTTGAAATCAACACAATCCCAAACAATATACTAATTATATAACTTAAAACGTTTATATATTTTTTAATCATTTTTCCACCACTCACTAACAGTATTCAATTTTAATGGAAGCAAAAAAATATTGCAATATGTATTTATAATTGACTTAATTAAATATATTTTATATATAGAACCTTATAAATATTAGAATGCCATTCTTGTTAATTAAACTTATACTTTTAAATTTCAATCATATCTATTCCATCATTCTAAAGTTAGTAAAACTATATTTTTGAGTAAACGAATTTAACTTTGAAATAGAAAATTCCATTCATAACTTAGAAAAACCATAATCTATTTTATTTAATTCCATATAATATAAATAGAATAAATTTAGTAAGTATTTCAAAACAATCGCGTATGAAGAAAAAACCAAAGTATATACTGGTCATAAAAAAATCACTATATTATATAGTAAATCAATTAATATCATCTTTGCTTATTTTAAAACTCAATACTCTATGTAGGTATAACAGGTGTGTTGAATAACGAATAGATTTCTTTGAATTTTAAAGATTCAAGTAGATAAATATCTTCTGATAAGGGATAGTTTTAGATCAAGATTATTTAAATATATTTTGCAATTGTAATCATTTTTAAATAAGATTCTTAAAAATAAGAAGAACTACTTTATCTCCCTAATCCTTATTGTTTAATTTATGGCAAATAAAAAAATGTTATAGAATTTTTCAACTCTTAACTTATTATAAAGACTGTAATACTAAGTTCTCTTATTAAATTCATTCTCTTCATAAATCTTAGTATCAATCTGATCAATCTTAAACAAATAGATAGCTAAACCTAAATAAAGTGGTGTTAAAGCCGCTATTAAAGCCCACTGTAAAGGTTGACCAATTGGATGTTTACTTGCATGTCGATAGACAAAATAACCAATTAAGGCAGGCGCAATAAAGAACGCAAGCACCGCAACACCAATCAATAAGGTTAAGATAAATAGATTGTCCATATTAGATTCCTATCTGGTTTAAGACCCCATAAGACACAATTAACATAATAACTAAAGCTATTATAACACCAAGTGTAATCGCTAGCATCGCTTTTTTACGATCCATCTGTAAGGTTTCCGCAACCAATGCGCCAGTCCAAGCTCCTGTACCAGGCAAAGGAATTCCAACGAAAATCATAAGACCTAAGAATTCCATATTCTCCAATCCTTTACTCTTATGTAAAGCTCTTTCTCTAAGCTTATGAATAAAAGAAGTTAGAATATTATGTTTTTCCATAAAGGAAAGTACTTTCTCAATGAAAAATAAAATAAACGGAATGGGTAATAAATTTCCAACCACCGCAATAATTGATGTTGTAAGTAAAGGTAAACCCAACCAATATCCAGCTAAAACTCCACCTCTTAACTCCAAAATAGGAAGAACAGATACAATAAACACAATCACTTCTTTATTCAACCATGCTGTATAACGCAAAATAAACTCAACCAATTTCTCAGTCATGCGAAATCCTTTCTAAATTATCCGGGTTTCTAAGAAACACAAATCCTATTATAGCACCAATCATATTCAAGAGTGCATCATCCACATCAAATGAACCACTCATCGTTAGATACTGTAACCCTTCGATCAAAAACATAATTAATAAGGCAATCCCTATAAAGAATCGTATATTCTGAAATCGTTTATTAATACGTGGTAAGAAAAAACCAAATGGAGTAAACATTAACATATGCCCTCCAATATTCACAATAATATTACGCATACCTGTCGCATAATTCATCGTCTGCAAATAATGAAATATATTCTTAAACAAGATAAGATTTAAATTCTCTGCTTGTCTTTCCACCAAAGTACTAAATCCACCACGCGCAATCCACGATAAATCAATACTACGCTCATAAATAAACAACACATAAAAAAGAGCCATTAGATAAAGTGTGAATAATGTATGGATTGGTTTCATCTTCATCATAAATGCCTCCAAGCTCTCTTATTTTATCAAACAATTCACAAAAGTTCAAAAATTACTCCAATTTAAACACACTAACACTCACTCGATTACGTCCATTCTGTTTAGAAACATACAAATGTTGGTCTGCTTGTGCCAATAATCGATCAATATCAATCCCATGATTCACATCAAGAGGATAAAAAATAGCTCCGATACTTATACTTGTTTTAATCAATTGATTCTCATAGTTAAAATCAGTCATCTGAATCAATTCTCTTATTTCTTCTGCTAAAACTTGGACATCCTCTAATGAGTTTGAATTAAAAGCCAGTATAAATTCTTCTCCCCCATAACGTCCAATAAGAGATTTATCACTCAACTTATCTTTCAATAAAGCCCCAATTTTACTTAAGACTTCATCCCCACACAAATGACCATAGGTATCATTAATCGTCTTAAAGAAATCAATATCAAACATAATTAACCCAATATTCTGATCTTGATTTTGACAAAACTGCATAAACGACTCAATAAAAGCAGATCGATTCATTAAACCCGTTAATAAATCTGTTGTCGATAAATACGATAATCGATCATTTGCACTTTTCGCATTATTCATATAGAAATACGCTGAATGGGCAATACCCGTTATATTTAACACAATGTTCAACACTAAAAATGCATAAAATTGAGTGTTGCTTAAAACATAAAGTGGTTCATTCGAAATAAAATAAATCGTTAATAAAAGAAGTAAACTCACATCAATTAATAGCGCAAAAAGCTTATAAATCGATTTCCAATTGGTATAAATAATCAATCCCGCAAAGTTAAAGAAATAGAATCCAAAACCAACCTGTATCCCAAACACAATACCATTCACAAAAGCACTCAATCCCATCATTGAAAGAAAGATCAATGAAGCTAAACCATACTTCTCTTTTCGATTTAAAATAATAGGAAAAACACTTAGAAACAACACAAAGGTATTGGTAAGTAACGCAATATCAGCCTACATGAAATAAAACACAAACTCAAAAATAATACTTGAAATAAATGTACTTAAATAAACGATATTAGATTGAACATACAGTTGTTTATACTGTAATAATTTATTCGAATTCGTCAAATTTTCCATACCCCATTATACTTCGAATCTAAGGATTGTTTTCAACGAATCTGCCTTTGTTTTCCTGAAATCACTTAAATAAATCTCACGATGCGTCTTCGATAAGCGCTTTAAACCCATCGACTCCGCATACTCTTCCATCAACTTAAAACTCTCAGGTTCTGTATCAAATGGTCCAATATGCATCATCTGTATACAACGTGTTGGGTTTGATTGGATAAACTCTATATCCTTAATTTCATCATTCTTATGCATCGATTTTTCAAGTGCTAACTTTACAATCTCATCAGAAACAAATTCAGGTTGACGAATTAGTATCGTATACACCAATTCATCTTTGTTCAAGGTTTTTTCAAGTCTTCCTTTTAAAGATAAATCCCAAACACCCTCAAGAGGATACACTGTATAATCGAAATAATTAGGAATCTGTACCCCATTTCTTGGAAACATCTTAATCGTATAGGCACAAGCATACAACGCCTCTATTTTATGCGCAAACGCTTGTGAATTAGGATTCCCTTCACCCTTCAGCGCAATATATTTCATCATAGGCACATCGATCAAACTTGGTTTATTCTTAGGTTGATATAAATCCTTTTCATGTTTCTTGTATTCATGTTTCATAGCGCATTAAACTCATCTTTCGTCATTGAATAACACACACTATCCAAAACAGTTTGATCAAATCGCACTGTACTCTGACGTATAACACCTTCATATTTAAAACCTAATTTCTTAATCACAGACTCTGATTGTGTATTAAATGGAAAGTGATAA
>JAJZTY010000042.1 GCA_021847325.1 Bacillota bacterium | reverse complement strand
CCTTTTTCAATAAAAACACTTAATGCGGACTGAATAATTTGTTCTTTTCGAGCCTCAGATGATAATCTTTTATTTTGTTCCATAACCCTCCTATGTTAGTAAGTACTTACTTAGTATAATGTTTAGTATAATCGATGTCAAGGCTTCTAATAACAGTAAGTTTTATCTTAATCCAATCTTAATCAATGTTTTGGTAGGATAAGGATGTAAAGGAGTAAAATTATGATAAACCTAGCTATTTTACCGATACATCCTATTATTGAAACACTCAGTTCTTATAAGGTGCATTTACTTTTTATTGAGTTTGGGGTTATCCTTATATTATTCCTATTAGCGCGTAAGAAGAGGAGTCAAATATGAAATTACTATTAGTAGAAGATGAAAAAGATCTCTTGAATGCGTACCAAAAAGGTTTGAAAGCAGAAGGGTATGGGATTGATGCGGCTTCAAGCGCTGAAGAAGCACTCGATTTACTCTCTTATAATCAATATGACTGTATTGTATTGGATTTAAATTTGCCTAAGATGAGTGGTATGGAATTACTAGAGAAGATTAGAAGAGAAGACGATCAAGTGAAGATTATGATTGTGAGTGCACTTCATACCGTTGATCGAAGAATAGAAGGTTTGGATAAAGGCGCAAATGATTACTTAATCAAACCCTTTGATTTTCAGGAATTGAAGGCAAGACTAAGAGCACTTATGCGTAGAGATTTCTCAGTCAAACCAAATACACTTAAAGCAGGTGACTTTGAATTGGATCTTGCGTTACACCAAGTTAAATATAAAGATCGAATCATAGGATTAACAGTCAAAGAATATTCAATTTTCTCCTATATCTTTATGAACCAAGATCATATAGTTAGTGCAGAAGAAATCTTAGAAAAGTGTTGGAATGAAGAAGCTGATCCATTTACGGATGTTATGAGAGTACACATCTATGCATTGCGTAAGAAAATCCATGAGATTACAGAACGTGATGATGTAATATTAACAGTGAAAGGGGTCGGTTATCGACTAAATCCTTGATATGAAACGTAAAAGTATTAAGAATCAAGGGATTGCCTATTTGATTGGGATTGCCCTCGCATTTATCTTATTCATAACATTCTATGCGTATATGACATGGCCTAAGGCAGAAGTCCCAATGGTGGAATCCGCTATGATTGCGGAAGATGCGGCTCGAGCAGCGGATGTGATGTTAAAGGCTGAACCTGAGACGAATATCTTAACGATTGAATTAAATCCAACCACAAAGTTTTTGGGTTATTTATCGTTTTTAACTTTAAGTTTAGGCGCATTTCTTTTATATGGATATAAACGAATTATTGAACCTGTTTATCAATTAGGGAAATCCATTCGTGGATATTCGAATAGTCGATTAGAGAATAAATATGATTTTGAGGAATTAGAAGATATTCGATCATCGTTTAATAGTGTGACGACCAAACTAAATTCCGCATTGAGTTATCAGAAACGTTTTAATGCGAGTATGGCGCATGAATTAAAAACGCCTTTATCTATTATTAAGACACATATTGATGTGTTGAATGAACAAAAGGATAAAACAGTTGAAGATTATCAGAATACTTTGGATATTATTCAAAAGACGGTTCGAAAAATGAATGCCTTAGTTGAGACCTTATTGGATAGTTCTCAAGAAGGAGCTGATTCATTGAATGATGTGATTAGTGTTGAAGAGTTGGTAATGGATGTAGTGGATGATTTAAGTGTGTTAGCAGAAGATAAGGATGTAAGCTTAACATATAAAATGGTTAATATGCCTACATCGTACGGGAACCAAGTTCTAATGTATCGTGCGTTGTATAATCTAATTGAAAATGCGATAAAATATAATAAACCTGGGGGTAAAGTTCATGTGACCTCTGAGTATGATGAGAAACATTATATTGTTCGTGTGAGTGATGATGGGATTGGAATATCTGAAGAGGATTTAGATCGAATTTTTGAACCTTTCTTTAGAAGTAAGAAAGATGACCATGAAGGCTTAGGTTTAGGTTTAGCGTTAGTTCAAACAGTTGTCCATATGCATAGTGGTCAGATTGTAGTTATGAGTAAAGAAGGTCAAGGTTCGGTGTTTGAATTACACTTACCTTACTTGAGTAAAGGGGATAAAGAATAATGAATGTGTATGATTTTGATAAAACCATTTATCGTGATGATAGTTCAATGGATTTTTATAAGTTTAATTTAAAGAAGAATCCTTTAATCCTTCGATATGGAATCAAACAGTTGATCGCATTCATTGCGTATTCAATGCATCTTATTACTAAGACAGAGATGAAAACTATATTTTATACATACTTTAAAAGTATTAAAGATATGGATCAGAGAGTCTTAGAATTCTGGGAGAAACACGAACATAATGTGTTTGAATACTATTTCTTGCAGAAACATCCTACCGATGTAATAATCTCCGCATCACCTGAATTTATGTTAAAACCATTATGCGATAAATGGGGTGTTAATCTCATAGCTTCTGTCGTGAATAAAAAGACAGGAATGTCGATGGAGAATTGTTATGGTGAAGAAAAAGTGCGACGATTTAGAGAAATCTATCCCGACGCACAAATTAATTCATTTTATTCGGATTCATTATCCGATACCCCTATGGCAAAACTCGCTGTAGAAAGTTTCTTAGTAACCCCTGAAGGAATTCAACCTTGGCCCAAAAGCTAAGGTTTTTTATTAAAAAGACATGGACTAAGCCATGTCTAGGTGAATATCACCAGATACTGTATTCAATTTTATTGGTGTATTAGGTTCACCAATTGTGACACTTTGATTACGATTTGTGATAACGTCTTTACCTTTAAGGTAGACATCACAATCCCCACTTAGGCTATGTGTATCAATGCTTAGGTTATCACTGTTATCGATACGTATATTGATATCTCCACTGGTAGTGGATACATTCATTTGTTCAACCGTTTTAAATTCCGCATTCACATCCCCACTTACATTATTTAGTTTAATGTATAAATAATCTCCATCGATATCTAAATCTCCACTTGCATTGTTATAGATCAATTTCTTACCATAGGACTTAGATATTCTAACATCCCCACTTGCGGATTTAATTTCACAATTACCACTTAGTTTATTGATGTGTACATCTGAAGACGCAACTTCCATAGATAATTGTTCCGTATGAATTTCATCTAAATTGATATCTCCACTGGCGGAATGAATCTCGATTTGATGAATAATCAAATCGCTTCCATGAAGGTCTCCACTACTTGAATTTAAATGAATAGAATCTAGGTTTTTTGGAACCTGTATTGTAAGTTCATAATCTCCATGACTTTTATATGGGAATAGTGGTAGTACATTAACGAAAAATGTTTCTTCTTCTTGGTAAGCGGTAAGTGTGTGGTTCAAGCGTTCAGGTAGTTTTCCATCTTTATACAAGTCGACATGGAATCCATTATCATTGGAGTGTTTTAATGTTGTATTCGCATGTCTAGCTTGAACATTAACATGAGTTATCTTATTCGTAAATTCTTTAGGTTGATTATGATGGTCGACTGTAATTTTTTCCTGTCTACTGAGCGATTCATATGATTCAAGTACTTCATCAATCGATCCAAGATTCTCAATCAATTCTTCATCGGATAAACCATTTTGGTGTCCTATTTCAAAGTGATTGGTAAAATCATTGTATATTTCATCTTTTCCATCGATATTGAGATCGTTGAGTCTATTTTTTAAGCGTCTTAGATATTCATCTTTATTCATTTGGATTCTCCTTTATGAGTTCATCTACTTGTTCAATGAATGCATACCATCCATCTTTTAAGTTCTTTTCGTGTTCTATTCCTTTTTCAGTCAATCGATAGTACTTTCTTGCAGGTCCTGATTCAGATTCTACGAGATAGGTTTCAAAGTAACCTTCATCGTTTAATCGTTTTAATACAAGATAGAGTGTTCCAGCCGCAACAGACATTTGTTTAGAAATGGTTTCTGTGAGTTCATATCCATATCGATCTTTTTGTCTAAGTAAGGAAAGGACACATAATTCGAGTACACCTTTTTTAAATTGTGGGTTCATATGTTTCTCCTTAGCTATAATATATCACTAGCTATATTGTAATGCAATATAGTAAATGTAAAAAGGATAAATAATTTTTTTGGCGTATAAGAGAGTATGAATGTTAAGTGTGAGCGCTGTGGATGTGAGGACTTAAAATACTTCGTACAGATACGAGGTGTTTATCAATGTAGGCGATGTATACAATATCAGGGGTATGAAGGTTCAGTATTATATTATGATGATCCAGTAGAATATGAGATGAATTATGAACTGACGGATGCACAGAAAGAATGTTCAAAGAAAATATGTGAGCTGAGTCGTAATAAAGATGTATTAGTTCATGCAATATGCGGTGCTGGAAAGACGGAGTTGGTATTGGAGTCTATTCAATATGCGATTGAACACAAACAGAAAGTTGGGATTGCGGTCGCAAGACGTCAGGTTGTATTGCAGTTGTATGAGCGATTAAGCAAGATCTTTAATTCAATTAAAGTGACACGTGTGTGTGAAGGATTTACAGATGATTGTGAAGGGCATCTTATTATATGTACTACACATCAATTATTTCGATTTCATCAGATGTTTGATTTACTGATTATTGATGAACCGGATGCGTTTCCTTACTCAAGTGATAAAACGCTTCAAGGATTTGCGAAAAATTCGGTTAAAGGACATACCATTTATTTAACTGCGACTCCAAGTGATGATCTTTTGAAGCGAGTCAAGATAAAAGAAATTGAAGAGGTTCGTTTGTTTCGTAGACCTCATAATCATGACTTAGTGATTCCTGTGTGTAAGGTTATTCCTTTGTATGGTCAGTTTGTTTATTTGAAGTATTGGTTGGATAAGTTTGATGAGAGTTGCTTAATCTTTGTGCCGAGTATAAAGATAGGGAATCAATTATCTACCTATTTAGGGATTCCATTTGTTTATGCTGGATATGAAAAATTAGATGAGTTTATAACTATGTTTAAGAATAATGTAGGGAGTCGCCTTATTTGTACAACTGTGCTTGAAAGAGGAGTAACCTTTGAGAATGTTCAAGTTGCGGTTGTGCATACGAATCATCCTGTGTTCAATCTTGCGAGTTTAATACAAATATCAGGGAGAGTCGGTAGGAGTATGAACTATCCGAGTGGTAGAGTTTTATTCTTGTGTACGGAACGTAAGGCGGAAGTGTCGTTATGCATCGATCTACAAATACAGGCGAATGCTTAGTGTGCTTTAAGTCGGTTTTGAATGGATTAAATCTTTTTGAACTTATTGTTTATGATGATGTCTTATGTGGGTATTGTCGTAAGCAACTCGTTCAACTAAATCAATCGTATGATGTGAATGGATTATCGGTCTATGCGTTTTATCGATACAATAAGGTTCTTGAGAAGTGGATGTATCAATTTAAAGAGAATAAAGATGAAACTTTGGGGAAATGTTTCATTTATAACTTGAAACGTTGGATTGAATGGGAGTATCGTGGATATGTTCTCGTGTTTGTCCCTTCTTCCATCGAGAAGACACGTGAACGTGGTTTCTTGCCTTTATCCAGTTTATTTAGTTCTATTACGTTGGATCGTAGAGATTGTTTGGTTAAGGATAATATTAAACAAAGTAAACTCAATCGAATGGAAAGAAGTGAAATTCAATCGTATATTCATTTATATGATGAGAGTATTCGTTTGTGTCCTAAGGTCTTGTTGGTGGATGATGTTTGTACAACAGGAGCGAGTTTAAAAGCGTGTTATGATTTGATTAAAACCAAGGATAATCTTGTGAAAATCTGTGTGATTGGATTAAATGAGTCTTGGATTAGGTAATGTTCTATGAAAAAAGTATTTTTTAAGACCAACTGGTATATTTCTTGCATTTTTATTATTTCGTGGTATTATGTACTCAGTAGTGCATAGATTCATTACGGGAAAGGCATAGGATTTTAGTAAATGCAAGGAAAAGTTAAGAAGTTTAACAAAGAAAAGGGATTTGGATTCATCAAATTAGCAGATGATAAAGATGTATTCTTCCACTATTCTGAGTTGAAAATGGATGGTTTCAAAACTGTTGAAGAAGGCGCAGACGTCGAATTCGATATGGTTGAAACTGATCGCGGATTTCAAGCTCGCAACATCGTTAAAATTTAACTAACAAAAAGGTTGGCTTGCCAACCTTTTTCATTGTCTTAATTCATATTTTAAATATGTTACAATATCGATGGATACTGGAGGATTTTGAATGAATATTCTAGAAAAACTGTTCAATGGAGATAAACGTAGACTTGAAGAAATTCGTGGTATTGCGTTAAAAGTAGACGCATTAAAAGATGCGATGGCTTCATTGGATGATCAACAATTAAAACAAAAAACAGAAGAATTTAAAGAAAGAATTAGAGTAGGTGAATCTTTGGATGATATCCTACCTGAAGCATTCGCAGTTGCGAGAGAAGCTGCTAAACGTGTTATTGGTGAATTCCCTTACTTAGTTCAAATCATGGGTGGTATTGTCTTACATCAAGGTGATATTGCGGAAATGAAGACGGGGGAAGGTAAAACCTTAACTTCCGTTTTACCAGTGTATTTAAATGCGTTATCGGGTAAAGGTGTACATGTCGTAACGGTGAATGAATACTTAGCAGGACGTGATGCGAAGTGGATGGGTGCGATTCATGAGTTTTTAGGTCTAACGGTAGGCTTAAATATTCGTACACTTACAACGGCTCAAAAACGTGCTGCTTATGCGTGTGATATTACCTATACGACTAACTCTGAAACTGGGTTTGACTATTTACGTGATAACATGGTTACCAATATTAAAGATCGTGTTTTACGTGAATTAAATATGGCATTGGTGGATGAAGTGGATTCCATCTTAATCGATGAATCACGTACACCACTTATTATCTCTGGTGGGCAGAAACAAACAGCTCAACTCTATATCCAAGCAGATCGTTTTGTGAAGAGCTTGGTTAAGGATGAAGGTTATGTTGTGGATGTTAAGACTAAGAGTGCTCAATTAACTGAACAAGGTGTTGCGTTAGCTGAGAAAGCATTTAGAGTTTCAAATTTATATGATATTACACACACTCATTTAGTTCATCATATTCACCAAGCTTTAAAGGCGAATTATGCGATGGATTTAGATGTAGAGTATGTCGTTCAAGACAATGAGATTGTGATTGTCGATCCATTTACAGGTCGTTTAATGAAAGGTCGTCAATATTCAGATGGCTTACATCAAGCGATTGAAGCGAAGGAAAATGTGCCGATTAAACAAGAGACTTCGACGATGGCAACCATCACTTATCAAAACTTTTTCCGTTTATATACCAAGTTATCCGGTATGACAGGTACAGCTAAGACGGAGGAAGAAGAATTCCTAACCATCTATAACATGCGTGTAGTTGAGATTCCTACCAATCGTCCTGTCGTACGTAATGATATGCCAGATGCGATTTTTGGGACTCAAAAAGCGAAGTTCCAAGCTCTTATGGCTGAGATTAAAGAAAGACATGCGACTGGACAACCGGTATTGGTTGGGACAATTGCGGTTGAGACCAGTGAATTTATTTCAAAGATGTTAACTCAAAATAAGATTCGTCATGAAGTACTGAATGCGAAAAACCATGCACGTGAAGCTGAAATTATTGCGAAAGCGGGTCATAAAGGTGCGATTACGATTGCGACCAATATGGCGGGTCGTGGTACTGACATTAAGTTAGGTGAGGGTGTTCGTGAGTTAGGTGGTTTAGCCGTATTAGGTAGTGAAAGACATGAATCTCGTCGTATTGATAATCAATTAAGAGGACGTTCAGGTCGTCAAGGAGATCCTGGTTATTCTCGTTTCTATGTTTCTGTTCAAGATGAGCTTATGGTTCGATTCGGAAGTGATCGTTACCGTGCTATCTTTGATCGTTTAGGTGATGAAGCTGTAGAATCCAGTTTAGTAACTAAGTCCATCACTGGAGCTCAACGTAGAGTTGAGGGTGTTAACTTTGATGTTCGTAAAACATTACTTGAGTACGATGATGTTCTACGACAACAACGTGAAACGATTTATAATCAACGTGATTACATACTTGAACATCAAGATGTTCATGAATTAATTCGTGAGATGTTTGATCGTGTTATTGAGAAATTAGTGAAGAGTCATGTGGAAGTGAAGAACCGTCAAGAAGAAGTAAATGCGGATGGATTGCTATCAGCGCTTACGGCAAATCATTTTACGGATGTATCTTTAACTGAAGAAGATATTAAAGGTAAGAGTGTTGAAGAAGTCATTAGTCGTGCGAAACAATTAGCTTGGGATAGTTATGAAGCTAAGATTGAACCATTTAAAACACATGGTTTATCCTTAGAGAAAAATATAGTATTGTCCATCGTAGATCGTTCTTGGCAAGAACATATTGATACCATGTCAAAATTAAGAGAAGGTATTCATTTGCGTTCTTATGCACAGAATAAACCTCTACAAGCGTATATTGCGGAAGGCTATGAACTCTTTGAAGATATGTTACAACGTATTTCTCAAGAAGTTGTTGGGTTCTGTTTACGTATGAAGGTGGAAGTAAGGAGTAAATAATGGAAGTTTATGAGATGAAACAATCGGTCAATGAGATCAAAGCTAAGCTAAAGCAGCTTGGCGATTCTCTTTGACTTAGTTGGTAAACAAAGTAGAATTGATGAAATTGACCAGTTGATGATGTTGGATACATTTTGGAATGATCGTAAGAAAGCGCAAGCTTTGATCAATGAAAAAAATGATTATTCCAGTATTATCGATACATATAAGAAGTTAGTGGATCAATACTCTTCGATGGATGAAACCGTTGAACTATTAAAAACAGAGTTTGATGAAGATATGATGGCTATGGTAGAAGAAGAAGTCTTAAGTGCTCAAGAAGCATTTGAGAAGTTTGAAATTAAGATTCTACTTTCTCATCCATATGACCATTCAAACGCAATCTTAGAATTACATCCTGGAGCTGGTGGAACTGAATCACAAGATTGGGCTGAAATGCTTTATCGCATGTATACTCGTTACGCTGAACAAAAGGGATTTAAGGTTAAAGTGTTGGATTATCAACCAGGAGATGAAGCTGGAATTAAGTCTGTCTCATTCTTAATAGAAGGAGATATGGCGTATGGCTATCTGAAGGCTGAGCGTGGAGTTCATCGTTTAGTGCGTATTTCACCATTTGATTCATCGGGTAGAAGACATACTTCTTTCTGTTCTTTGGATGTCATGCCTGAATTTAATGAAGAAATAGAAATTGTCATAAATCCGGATGATATTATCTTAGAAACACGTCATGCGAGTGGTGCAGGTGGTCAGAACGTTAATAAAGTTTCATCGGCTGTTCGTTTAACGCATAAACCGACTGGGATTGTGGTGAACTGTCAAACAGAGCGTTCACAACTCAATAATCGTGAGAATGCGTTGAATATGTTAAAGAGTAAATTATATCAATTGGAGATTGAAGCTCAAGAAGCGAAGTTAGCGAATATTAAGGGTGAACAGAAATCAATTGAATGGGGTTCTCAGATTCGTTCTTATACCTTTATGCCGTATACCTTGGTTAAGGATCATCGTACTGGGGCTGAAGAAGGAAATGTTCAAAAGGTTATGGATGGATCGATTGATGAATTCATTTATGCGTATTTGAAACAACAGATATCTTAATTTTATTAACAAGTTAGTGTTTAAATATACACTGATAATGTGTATAATGATTTAGACAAGTTTTCTTGTCTGAGGCACTGACTTCCCCCCCCAAAAATATAACCAGTGCCTTATAAAACCACTAGAAATAGTGGTTTTTCTTTTGTGCTATAATGTAAAAAAGGGGGGCCTTATGTTTAATAATCGTATTATACCTGTAGAAGTGACAGCTCAATCAAGAATACTTGTAAGCTGTGTCACGATTGATGGAGAGGAATCAAAAGTATTAAGTCGATTTGGAGTTACGTATGATTGTGTATTCAATAATCATGATATAAGTATTGGAATACTAAATCCATTTAAACTTAAAGAGTTAGAATTATCAAAAGTTATCATACCTTATCAAAAAATAGAGTTTTTTAAGTTTTCAATTGTAAGATTACCTATGAGTAATCCACTCATCCGTGGTCCACAATTTGCCTTAGATATTCTGATTCAAACTAAAGAAAATAGTTATCATCTAGAAACCCAAGCTTATAAGTTAATAGAAAAGATAATCCAAAAAGCTAAAGTAGAGAATATACATATACTCGATCCTATGGGGTTAATAGAACTATGTGGAGGGTGTTGTGCTGAAATTGTGAAAGAAAAGTTAACACCTCTTTATGACAATCTTATGAGTCAGTTTGATTTACAGAATTATCGTAATGTGGACGATCGAAGTCGTGTAAAAATATAAAGGATGCCTAAGCATCCTTTAGTATTTGTAAGTCTTTAGAATAATGATTTAATACTTCACATCCTGTTTCAGTCACAAGAACTAAGTCTTCAATACGGATACCACCTTTATTAGGGAGGTAAATTCCAGGTTCGATTGAGAATATCATTCCAACTTGGGCAATATGTTCACTGGTTGAACTAACATCATAAGGTTCATGAACTTCTTGTCCTATTCCGTGACCTGTACGGTGAATAAAATACTCTCCAAATCCAGCGTCTTTAATAACGGATCGAGCCGCATGATCGATGTCTTTAAGAGGAATACCAGGTTTTACCATTTGAATAGCGGCTAAATTAGCTCGTCTTACGACATCGTAAATATCATTTAATGAATTATGGTGATAGAAGAATGATCGGGTCATATCACTACAATATCCTTCGTAGACACATCCCATATCAACAATAATAGGCATACCTTTTTCAAGTTTTGTGTCCCCTGGGATTGCGTGTGGATCAGATGTATTTTTTCCAAATGCGACGATTGGAGTAAAACTTGTGCTTTGTGCACCTAAGGAATGAAAGATGGTTGGGATTAATGAAGCGAGTTCAAGTTCTGTCATACCTTCTTTAATATGTGATTTTACTTTATCCATGGCTTGATCATTGATTAAACTTGCTTGTCTCATTTTATTTATTTCATTTGAATCTTTGATTGATCTAAATTTATCACAAGTTTCGTCTATTTCAATTTTTAGTAAAGGGGAATATTTCATGAGTTTGATTAAGAAACCTGCATGCATATTCTTGTCTATATAAAGAATGTCAGACTTTAAATCATGATTTAACATCTTAATAGGGTCTTCGGTATCATCAAAACGTATGATTTCAATCTCAGTTAAATTCGTTGGAAAAAGATTGTTTAAATAGAGTTTTATTTCATCCTTCTTAATCAATAATCCAATAAATCGTTCTGATACATGAAATCTTTGGTGAATAAGATAGGCAATCATTCTTTCGTCTGTTATAAGAATTGGATGTTGAATGTGTTTTTGTAGTTCATGTATTTTCATGAAATAACAATATCATAAGATTGATTTATTTGATAGTTTTGAGTATTATATATAAGCGTTCAATACGTAAGGAGATTTTTATGCGTAATCCTCTAGTTACATTAACATTAGAAAACAATCAAGTTATTAATATCGAATTATATCCTGAAGTTGCGTTGAATACTGTGAGTAATTTTATTCAATTGGTTTCTGAAGGTTTCTACAATGGTTTAATTTTCCATCGTGTTATTCCTGGATTTATGGTTCAAGGTGGTTGTCCAACTGGAACGGGTACCGGAGGTCCTGGATATACCATTAAAGGTGAGTTCAATGCGAATGGATTTAAGAATGACTTAAAACATACACGTGGAACAATTTCTATGGCTCGTGCTCAACACCCAGATAGTGCTGGTTCACAGTTCTTTATTATGGTTGCGGATGCGCCTCATTTGGATGGTCAGTATGCAGCGTTTGGTAAAGTTGTGACGGGTATGGATGCGGTGGATCGTATCGTCAATGAAAAACGTAATTCTTATGATAAGCCATTAAACAATCAAGTCATTGTTAGTGCGACGGTTGATACATTCGGGACAGTTTATAATGTGATTAAAAAATAATTCCTTCGGGAATTTTTTTATTGGAGAATTGGTTTTAATATGAAATAATAGAATAAATGTTAAAGCGAAAGATCATACAGAAATTAGAAGAGTGGAAAAAAGAACCCATTCGTAAAGCCCTTATTGTGGAAGGGCCTCAACATATCGGTAAAACTTTCATTTTACGGTCTTTTGCGTACGATAATTACAAACAAGTTGTTTATATCAATTTTAATCAGTTTCCTTATATGAAACATATCTTTGAACAAGATTTTGATATCGATGCCATGATATTACAAATTACACTTATGATTCCTGGTGCACGTTGTGTACCGAATGAGACGATACTTCTATTAGAAGAAATGGAGTATTGTCCAACCGCTATGAAGGCATTAGTTAAATTATCCAATGATGCACGTTATGATGCGATTGGGACGCGTACAATTTTGAATTCACAGAATAATCCGAGTGAAGTCATTGTGTTGCGTATGCATGCGTTGGATTTTGAGGAGTTTTTGTGGGCGAATAATGTGAGTAGTTTGGCTATTCAAGAATTAAAGAATGCGTTTATCCAACAGAGAGCTGTTTCAAAAGAAGTACATCAATTTTTTATTGATATGTTTAGAGTGTATACCTATGTTGGAGGTATGCCTAAGGCAGTCAGAGCGTATACCAATTCACATGACTTTGAAGCGGTTCAATTGGCGCAAAGGTATATAAATGATGTTTATTTAAGTGAAATTATGGCTTGGACAGATCAGAAGAAGAAAACGAAGATTACGGATATCTTTCATTCCATTCCTGAACAAGTAAAACGAGGAAATAAGAAATT
>JAJZTY010000041.1 GCA_021847325.1 Bacillota bacterium | reverse complement strand
AGGCTTTGATAATGGTAAAGTAATCTTCCAGAAAATAGTATTTTTACTCGCACCATCTAACATAGCCGATTCATCAATTGACTTAGGTATCGTATCAAAGAATCCTTTAGAAATATAATAACCTAATGCCGCACCACCAGAATAAACTAATACGAGTGCAAAGAGTGATTGAGTTAAGCCAAATGCTTTAAGAATATGATATACCGCAATCATCGACATAAATCCTGGGAACATGCCTAATACTAAGGCAACATTCATCATTGGCTTACGTAATTTAAAACGTAAACGACTCAAGGCATAACTGGTTAAAAGAACGATAATTGTAGAAACTGCACATGTGACAATAGCCACAATCAAAGTATTCATAAACCATCTTGGATAATTGAACAATTTTGTATCAGTAAAAAGTTTAATGTAGTTATCTAAGGTATAGGTTTTAGGGAATACATAATCTGTATATGCACCAGGTTCAGCTCTAAATGATACAAGAACTAACCAAGCAATAGGTAATAACCAAATAAATGATAAGAACGAAAGAATGGTATAGATTAGTCCATTTCCAAATCGTTCTCTAGATTTCATACTTTTCATCATTGGAAATCTTCCTCCTTCTGAGTCGATGCCGTCTTATTAAAGACAATCAGTGAGAAGAACGCACTAATTAAGAAAATAAAGATACCAATCGTTGAAGCGAAAGAATAATTCTGTTCATTAACTGTTAATTTATATAACCAAGTTACTAATAAATCCGTCTTACCTGCTTGGAAGTAATCCAAAGATAATGGGCCTCCACGAGTTAGCAAGTAAATAACATTAAAGTTATTAATATTACCGATGAATTGAGTAATTAAATAAGGACCTGTCACAAACAACATATATGGAAGTGTAATCTTCCAGAATTGAACCCAAGCGTTTGCGCCATCAATCTTAGCACTTTCATATAAGTCGGTTGGGATATTCATTAAGATTCCAGACGTAATCAACATAGAATAAGGAACACCTACCCATAAGTTAACAATAATAACTGTTATCTTAGCCATATTTGGATCGGATAAGAAAGGTAAGAATGTCTCTATAAAGCCAAATTCTCTTAAGATAACATTCAACGTTCCTAAATCAGCTAATAGTTGAGACATTAAGAGTAAACTAACAAACTGAGGAACTGCAATCGTGATAACGAAGATTGTTCTCCAGAATTTTTTAATCTTTATGCCCTTCTTATTAATCATTAACGCTAAAACCATACCAAATATATAGTTTAAGCCTGTCGCTAATACTGCCCAGATAAGTGTCCAAACGAGCAACTCTACAAATGTCCTTGATTTTAATGGATCATTCCACAAGACGGCTGTAAAATTCTCGAACCCAACCCATGTAAATAAATTTCCTGGAGGTTGGTGATTTCGATCAAAATTAGTAAATGCGATTAAAATCATAAATACCAGTGGCACAATTGTAAATAAGAAGGTAAGAATCACAGGAAGTGTTAATACCGTCACATGATATTTATCATTTAAGTATAATTCTATGTCTTTTTTGAGGTTGTTTGGTTTCTTACCAGACAATAATATTTTTTCATTCTGAAGGGAACCATGAACACTCATTACATATGTAATAATGAACCCAATCACAATGAAAATTGTAGCTACACCAAACAACAACATAAGCATAGAGTTATCACCCTTAGCCACAACAAATATTCCTCTAGCTTCATCCCATACACGTTCTTGCATCTTCGATCCAAGGTCTTTTAAACCAATGATATTCGATACACCACTTGTAATCATGAAGTAAATAAACATTAATTGTGTAACTAAATAAAGTGAACCTTTAAAAATTTGTCCTCTTAAGAATTGACCTAAACCCATCACGAAATAAGATCCTTTCGTAATAGCATTCCCTTCTTTAAATCCTTTAAAGAACAAACCTATTTGTTTAAATACTTTATTTACTAAATTCTTTAATTTTTGGGTACTTTCCATACCTTTCCCCTCCATGAAGAATAAGGGCAATATGAACCATATTGCCCTTGATTAATCTAACACCTACGAACTAAATTAGTTACCAGCTGCTTGAGCAACTAAAGCATCAAGCATTTCTTGAATTGACATAGTGTAGTCTTTATTTTCAAGAGCTAAACCGAATGCTTCAGCAGGACCCCAATAAGTACCAGCAACATTGTTTTGGCTCATTGCATATGGAGCTTGTTGAGCTAAAGCAGATAGTGCTACGTCAGCTAATACAGCTTCATTTTGAGCCGCATTCTTATTAGCAGGACCTAATTTACGAGTTTCGAAACGTTTAACTTGGTTAGCTTCATTTGTTAAGAATTCAGCTAAAGCCATTGCTTCTTCTGGGAATTCAGTTAAGCTGTTAACGCCCATTAGTTTGAATCCAGCAAAGCTACCCATTTGTGTAGCAACTCCACCTAATGTAAATTCAGGAAGTTTAGTTGCGCCATAGTTAGCACCTAGGATTGTTGAAATATCACCAGCATTCCAAGTTCCAGAAACACCAGCAGCAATTGTTGAACCTAAACCAGCTTTTAGAACGTTGTCATCACCTGTTAAGAATGCAGGATGAGCTGTGAACGCTTTAATTGCTTCACCGACTTTAACGCCAGTTTCATTATTGAAATCTAATACTTGTTTTCCATCAACCATTTCAAATTTGTTACCAGCACCGATAAAGAATGATGCGATATACCAACCATTTGAAACGTCCATGAATACTTTTTTACCAGCAGCATTAGCTACTTCTAACATCTTATCTAAAGATTTAACATCTTCTTCTGTGAAAACTGATTTGTCATAATACATGAAGTATCCGTTGTCAGCAGTCATTGGATAACCATATAGTTTTCCATCAACTGTAGCTGAATCAACAGCGGATTGGATGTTAGCAGCAACGATCGCATCTTTATTGATAGTAACTTCATATAATGCACCTGCATTAACTAAATCCATAACTTGGTCATTAGGGAATGCAAATACGTCTGCAGCAGCTTCAGGATCTTCCAAATACTTTGTACGAGCATCAGGTTCACCTACAACGCCTAATTCGATAGTCCAATTAGTACCAGGATTTGCAGCCTTGAATTCTTCAATCATGCCAGTTAGCATTTCTTGGTCTTCTTGTGATCCCCATACTTTCAAAGTAACATCTTTAACTTCTGGAGCTGGTTCTTCAGCTGTACATGCTACTAAAGAAAGGGTCATAAGAATCATCAACATCGATAATAATAATTTTTTCATTCTATTCCTCCCTGTTTAAACACATTGTAAGTGTTTACATAAGAAATATAACACTTATAGTGCCAAAATTCAATTCTAATGCTAAATGAAAACGATTACATCAAGAAATCAAAAAAACTGGCTTGACACCAGTTTATTTATTCGTTTCTGTTAAAATTTGCATAAAACGTTCTAATGGTTGAGCCCCTTTTATTGATACTCTTCCATCTATTAGGAAATAAGGTACCGCATGAATTCCTTTACGATATGCTTCTTCAATATCTCTTTTTACTTCATTTTCATATTCTTTAGAGTTTAATTGACTTAATACTTCATTAGAATCTAATCCAAGAGACTCACTTACTTTAATTAATTGATCATAATCCGCTAAGTTAGTCCCTTTCGTAAAATACGCTTCATATAAACTTTTATTCAGTTCAGTTTCTTTTTTGAATCGTTTCGCAATCTTAGTTAAGCGATGTGCGTCAAACGTATTAGTTTGTTGAACTAAATCAAAACGCATATCTAAACCTACTCGTTTCCCATGAAGCACAACATTACTTACCATTCTTTCAGCTTCAGAGTGTGGAACACCATACTTATGTGCTAAATGTGTAATGGTATCTTCATTCGCAACTTTTGGCGCATTGGGATCTAATTGAAATGCTTTATATACTATTTCTACATCCTTTATTCCTGTTTTTTCAATTGCCTGTTCAAGTGTTGTCTTTCCAATATAACAAAACGGACAAGCATAATCAGCCCATATTTCTATTTTCATCTTATTTACCTCATATTTAATCTATCTTATTCTCTTACTTTTTGAAAGTATTATGACTAAATAAATATGTTATGATAATTTCATGATACAAGGAAATCGAATCTATCTCAGACATTTAACTCCATTTGATGCACAACGTTTATTTGAGTACGAACTCAATAATAAAGATTTTTTTATTCCAACTTCATTCACTCGAAATGATCAATACTATACATTAGAGCGGTTCCGCAAAAACATTGAAAGTTATAGTCGTGAAATAGAAGAAAAATCAAGTATACGATTTGGCATTTTTCTTAACTCAAGTCATAAACTCATTGGCATGATCGCATTAAATGATATTTTATGGCCATTAAAAACATCCTATGTAGGTTATTCTCTTGATCTGAATTACACTAAACAAGGCTACATGTTTGAGGCATTAAACCTAATCATTCAATATGCATTCAATGATTTGAAATTACATCGCATAGAAGCAGGTGTTATGCCTAGTAATCATGCATCTTATAAACTATTAGAACGATGTGGATTTGTAAGAGAAGGATTACTAAGAAAAAACGTCCACATTAATGGACGTTGGGAAGATCATTATATCTATGGTTTATTAAATGAGAATGATTTATAAATCCTGAAAAGGATTTTTTATTTACCACTTATAACCGCTACAGGATCTAATAAATTAATATGATAAGTTAACACAATAATAAGTACTGTAAACACTAATACAATAAGTGTAGACACTTCGATAAAATGTCCGATCCCTAAATGGAAGATAGGGTAATGAAAATATGAGATATACGTATCAAAGAAATGAACCATAAACGCGAAGTTTAGAATATCAATCATAAAAGGAACCATTATTAAGACAAGACCCATTATAAATAATCCAATTAATAATGCCTCAATTAAAAATATCTTATTCATTTCATTCACTTCACATCCCAATGCACGTAAGATTCCTATTTGTTTCTTTCTGAACAAAATACTAGAGGCTATATAATTCCCTAAAAACACAATCATGAAGTATCCAATAAGTGGTACTAATAACCCCATGATCAGCGTTAATTCATATCGAGTATAACGATTTAAGGCATCTGTATATCTTGGTAGAATGGTAAATGTACCAATCGTTTTATAGCCTTTTATTAGCTTAACAATATCCGTATTCTCACTCAACTTTACTCCATAACTAATTTGCGAAGTTGTATATGGATTAAAACGTGAAAAACTTGGATGAACATATATATTAGTAAAACTTGTATTAAGAATCGTTGTGTCTTCCCTTAATAAAGGTGTTTCATTCATCACAACCCCTACTAATTTAAGCTTCATTTGATCTTTAAATGTTAACCAGATTTCTTCATTAATCAAATCTTGTATTGAATTTAGATGAGTATATTGGTACTTAAGCAACATTTCTGCTAAGTAATTAGAAATCACAACCTCATATCGATTATTCGGTGCCTTTCCAATCAAATTCTCTAATAATACACTTGAATAATCCGCTGATACAAAACTTAAGTAAGATGATTGAATCGACTCCACTAAATCTTTGTTTGGTTTAGGAATTAAATTAGATTCTAATAAAGTACTATCCGTTATTGTTAATCCAAGATCACTTACTTTGATCCATTCATTCCCTAACATAATTTGAGTTTTAGGATAAAGGTGCGCATTATTATCTTCTGTCATCTCTCTAACTTTTACCAACACTTCATTCGTTAGTTTCTTACTAAAGTTATACTCAGAACTTGGTATCAAAATAGTATTTGATTGATAAGGAACAGGTTCTACAAGCAGTAAATGATCTTGCTTACTAAGATTCATTAAATCTTTAGTCACCTGATTACTTACGTAAAGTGATGTATAAACGGTTGATAAAACAGCCGTTAAGAATGATACGATGACACAAGTCACGAGTAATCTTAATTTATTATTTAGAATATTCCCGAATGACATTTTCCAAATCAGTGAGAATGGAAGCCTAGCTCTACGTTTAATTGGAATATCGATAGGCTCATCCAAGATAAGTGGATTTGTATCCTTAATCACATGTCCATCAGACAGCTCAATAATACGATCTGCATAGTGATGTGCATATTCCGCATCATGACTAACAACTATTACACATTTATCTTGACTTAATTTTTTAAATAGCTCAAAGATTTGAGTCGATGTTTCACTATCCAAATTTCCAGTTGGTTCATCCGCTAATAAGATAACAGGGTCTTTGATAAGCGCTCGTGCAATCGCAACACGTTGTTTCTGACCACCTGACAACTCATCCAATTGTCTTTTCTCTAATCCTTGTAATTCCACATCTTCAAGTACTTTTAATATCTTAGCTTCATCAACTGGTTTCTTTTGAAGTTGTAAAGAAAGAGCGATATTATCGTATACATTAAGATTATTCAACAAATTGTATTCTTGAAACACAAACCCTATATAAGAATTACGATATTCAGCACAGGTTCTTTCATCAAATCGCTTTAGTTCTTTTCCATTGATAAAAATCTTACTTGAATTTGCGGAATCTAAACCACCAATAATATTGAGCAGACTTGTCTTCCCACTTCCACTTTTACCTAATATAAAAACTAATCCTTTTGAGTTAAATCGAAGATTAACCTGATCTAATGCTTTAACTTGAATCTTTGATTTACTTGTATATGTTTTATTTACATTTAATAACTCAATCATTTTATATCTCCTTAAGAATAGAAATAACACTATTCTTTTTAATGAGATATAGAGTCAAACCAATCGTTAACCCAACAGGTATAACAATCAATAAAGTTAGATTGAATAATAATTGAATTAAGTTAAGTTCAAACAAAGGAAGTCCATCAAAGAACTTCTTATTGATATCAATAATATAAGCAATCCCAAAAAGAGTAGAGACTATAAAAGATATTACCCCAATTAACAAACCTTCCCATACGAATATTCTTAAAACATCCTTTGTGCTAGCCCCTAATGCTTTAAAAATACCAATTTGTTTACGCCTCATCGTGATACTCATCGATAAGAAAACATATAGTATACTAATAAGCCCAAAGTACATTCCAATTAAAAGTATTTCTGCATTTTTAAGCGATAAATACCCCTGTAAGTCTTGTGTCATTTTAACAATCTTAGCTTGACCATATACTTCATAGAAGCTGTTTGAAGATATAGTTAGAAAATACAAATATGACCCTAATAATAAGGTAAATAATAAGCAAATGGCGAGTAAGAAATCTGTAATAATAAGTTGTCCCTTTTTATCCGCAACACTATGTATTCCATATTTCCAACTTGAAATAAAACTTAACTTAGGTTTTCTTAATTCATATATTCGTACTTCACTTAAATCTTCTGTTAATACTAAATCTTCGAAAATTCGACCATCTTTGATTTTGATAATACGATCCGCATAGAGTTCAGCTTCTTCAGGATCATGAGAGACAATGACTACAAGATTATCTTTAGAGACTTTTTTCAGTAAGTCCATAATTTGATTGGATGTATTAGTATCCAGGTTTCCAGTAGGTTCATCTGCTAAAATAATGGTTGGATTCTTAATTAAAGCTCGAGCTATTGCGATACGTTGTTTTTGCCCACCAGAAACCTCATTACCTTTTCGTGATTCATAACCAGACAATCCTACATAATCTAATATCTCTTTCATCTTTTCTTGATCGACTGAATTTCCTTGTAGCTCCAAGGCAAGTCCGATATTTTGTTCAATAGTAAAACTATCGATAATATTAAAATCTTGAAACACAAAGCCAACATGGGCATTTCGATAATAATCCAATTCTATTTGGTTCAAACCATGTATATCTCTTCCATTTACAATGACATTCCCTGAATTCGCCACATCCAACCCACCGATTATATTTAATAAGGTTGATTTCCCACTTCCACTTTTACCTAAGATAAAAACAAGTCCTTTATTGGGCAAGGTTAAACTGATATTATCCAATGCTTTAGTCACAACCCCTAGACGAGTTGTATAGTTTTTGATCACATTATGTAATTCTATCAAGGCTAGAAAACCTCCAGTCAACACTTTAATTATACGGTTATTGTTTAAAATAAAAACGCTTAATTTACAAGTTTAAGCGTTTCTTTTGAATTTCTAAGTACTTCTTTTCACCCAGTTCATATAATTCTTTTTCTTCTTGATTCGTAATCAAAAGAGGCTGAACCATTGACGGTTTTCCATCCACTAAATGAACCATCGTAAAGAATGCGGTTAATGCGACATCTGACTCCTTATCATCAAGAATATCGTGAACAAATACTTTAACCATTACCTGTATCGAACTCTTTCCCACATAACACACTTGTGCATGAACCGTCACAATATCCCCGATTTTAACAGGTTGATGGAATTCAATTTCGTCCACTCTTGCGGTCACAACCATACCCTTTGCTTGTTTAGCAGCCGCAATTCCCGCTGTATTATCCATCATCTTCATCATTTCACCTCCATGAACATTTCCAAAAATATTGGAGTGTTGAGGTTCCATAATTAAACATGTTTCAGCTTGAGCAAAATTAATATTGTTTTTCATAATTCTCCTTTATACCAACCAAGGTAAGAATAAACTAGCTAAACCAAGAAAGAAGAAAAAGCCTAATACATCCGTCGCAGCCGTTAAGAAAATTGAAGAACCTAAAGCTGGATCAAAATTGAATCGTTTTAGAATGAGTGGAACCATAAATCCAAAGATACTTGCGACTGCCATATTACCAATCATTGCGAGGAAGATAATCAATCCAATCATTGGATTACCTACTTTAAAATGTAGAATAATACCTGCAAGAGAGCCTACGATTGCGCCTTGTAAAATACCAATCATTACTTCTTTAAATACTTTCTTCCAATGTTTCTTTAAATCAAGTTCGCCTAAGGCAATACTTCTAACAGTAACCGAGAGTGTTTGGTTTCCTGCATTTCCTCCCATACCTGTCACAATGGACATTGAAGACGCCAAAGCTACTACTTGTGATATGACATCTTCAAATAATGTGACAGTAAATGCGGCAAGAAATGCTGTACCAAGATTAATTAATAACCACGGTATTCTTCTTTGAACATAATAGAATACTGTCCCATCACTTTTGAGTTGTCCACCGATACCACCTAATCTTAATAAATCTTCGGATTGTTCCTGCACAATGACATCAATAATATCATCCACTGTAATAATACCTAATAGTTTATTATCGCTATTAACAACCGCAATGGCCTTCAAATCATATTTAGATACTAACCAAGCTACTTTCTCTTGATCCATTTCTGGATACACTGTAAGAATTGTCTCATTTGTAATTGAGCTTAATAATGTATTCGTATCACTAGAAAGAATATCTCTTAAGTCCGCTGTTCCTACTAATTCATGATTATTGTTTAGAATGAAAATCAACTCTATAACTTCAGTATCTGGACCAATTTCTCGAATTTTATCTAGTGCTTCTGAAATGGTTAGATTTCGATTAAGTGCGATAAATTCAGTGGTCATGATACCCCCTGCACTATCCTTGGAATACCCTAAGAGTTGTTCAACAGAGGTTCTTTCATCTTCTTTTATTTCGTTAATAATATTCTTTCTTAATCCAATTGGTAAATGACCTAATGTATCTACAACATCATCATTTGACATCTGCGAAAATAAATGAATAACTTCAGAATAATCTAAGAACTTTATCATTCTTAATTGAAGTTTTTCATTGGCTTGTTCCAAGACTTTTGCGTGTAAGTCGGGTGAAGTATATTTTAAAAATGTAATGAGTATTTGATCTGAATGAACACTTAAAAAGTCCGCAATATCAATAGGATACATATCTTTAATTAATAGATTGAACCGTTCGTGATCACTTGTTTCAATACTACTTTTCAATGCATGTTTCATTCGATCTAACATAGAATTACCTCACTAACATTCTAATCATACCATTAAAAAAGACCACCGAAGTGGTCATTAATCAAGTACTGGAGGAACTAAATCATCTGCTAATTTAAAATCAACTAATGCCTCAGCCATTTTCTTAACAGCCTCTTCAAATTGACCTTCAAATAAGGTAAAAGAAGCCCCAAACATAAGATTCAATGGATTATCAAAGTTTTCTACATTCATATCATTTAAATCACGATATTCACCTTCAGGTCCACGATTTGGAACTAAATCAATCATCGGTTTAACTTCATTTAAATACCCAAAACATTTCTTACCTAATTGGAAAGCCATTCCACACTCAAATGAAACATCATCATTCGGTTCATAACCATGATAATTATTAAGATTAGCTAAGATAATATCACAATTACGAACATGTTGTTGATAGTGATCAAATTGGTTATATGCCATTTCCATCACATCATCACTAACAATACGTTCTACTTTTGGCGCATCCTCTAATGGACTAATCGCTTCAAATCCATATTTCTCACAAATCTTTTTCATACGATCTAACTTCTCTTTTGCGTCATTATCATAACGTTCAAAAGTAGATAAATAAACACGAGGTTTATCAGAAGGTTCAACCGTCACTTGAGGAGTCGCATCCAATACAAATGTATTTCTTGATGCTTTAAGTTTTGAATCTTCTTCAATATCTGTCATAAACGATTGTAGCGCATCCCCAAACTTACCTTCTACTATTTTAGTAGAGCCAACGATACAAGGACCAAACGCTAAATCTTTATGTGCTAATAATCTTCCATCACAATCAATGATGTCATTTCCAACATACTTACCAAGTCCATATTTCATACGAGCTGGTCGTTTATCACGGGTAAAACCATAAAGTCTTGCGCCTTTCGCATAAGCCATACCCATTTCATAAACAGAACCACCATCTGGCACAAGACCACGATAGTTTTCTAAATTGACAATTAAACATGTTGTTTTATTGATTGAATCACGACAATTCTTGAAGATTGCAGCACTAAATTGACGCTTATTTCCTTCTTCATACTCTAATACATTATTATTCGGAAGAGCGACTGTAAAGCCATAGAATTCTGCTTCTTTCTTTAACGCATCCCACATTCCATATCCATTCTTATAAAAACAGAGTGGACCAGCAATATACAAACTTTCATCTTTTATCATATGATCTCCTATAGATTGTTAGTTCTATTTTACTCTAGAACGATATTTTTTTCACTGTAAACGTTTACTTTATAAATCAAACAACTCTTTAAAGGAATTCGCTAGACCATCTTCTTCAATCGATTTTGCCACAAAATTCGCTATCTTCTTCACTTCATCAATTGCGTTTCCCATTGCTACTCCATGACCAACTAACTCCAACATTTCTATGTCATTGACTCCATCCCCAAAGGCATATGAATCATGATGTTCTATTCCAATATGATCAACTAAAAACATACAAGAACTACCTTTAGTAATCCCAGGAAGATGAACATCCATACGAATTGATTCTTCTTCATACACATGAATAATCCAATCCAATGGTAGTTCTTCCTTTGCCTTATGCATACTTTCTACGTTATCAAATACACCTGTTGCGGCTGTACTTTCGATATCATTGATATTAAATGGAAGTGAGATACTATCCGCTTTATTTGGATCTAAACCAAAATGAACCATATGATCAATCGCTAAATGTTTATTAACAGGACTAATCCATTGTCCATTTACACCTGAGTAAATAGCACCAGCTCCATATTTCTCATATATGGATTGTTGGTAACGGATTTGTAATTTTGAGAAATGATTATTTAACAATACTTCATGATTATATTCAATATATTGTCCATTACTAAAGATAAATCCATCAAACATTTCCTTTTTTAATCCATCAGGTAATTTTGATCGAGATGTCGCAATAATTAATTTATGTCCTTTTTCTCTAAACAATTGAAACATTCTTAATGTCTTTTCACTTGGAAAGTTAATGCCTCTAGAATAATCTAGGATTGTTCCATCAATATCTACAAACGCAATCTTCATAATTAATCTCCTTAAATAAAGTTGTGGGTCTATGTTAGAATAAAAGTACCATGTTATACAATAAACTCAAAAATTTGAAAAATATTACACATCAAGAAGAAGCTGTTGTTCAGTACATTCTAGATCACCCAAGTGATCTATTAAGAATGAGCATCAATGATTTAGCGATTCTTAGTTACTCTAGCACATCTACTATTGTACGCCTATGTAAGAAACTTGGGTATAAGGGATTCACTGAATTTAAATTGACGTATGTTTCAGAGTTCTCACTTTTCCTTGAACAACAGGAACATCTTAAAGATATTCCATTTACCCCAAAATCAAACTTAGACGATGTGGTCAGTCGTTTACCTATGATATATCAAAAGGCAATTGACGAAACACGAACAATGCTAGATTATAATGCATTAAGTCGCTGTATCAAGCATATCCAAAATAGTAAACATATTGGGATATATGGTACTGGATTGAACTTTGATTTAGCTAAAATGTATCAGTATAAGTTTGAAGAAGTTGGAATTCCTGCCATCGCCTATGATTCTACACACTGGCAACACTTATCACGACTTAAACTTCATGACATCCCAAGTTTCGCTATATTAATTTCATTAACAGGTACAAACCCTATCATAATCGATACGGCAAAACGTATGAATTCATTGAGTATTCCAACACTGTGTATATCTGGTCGTGATAATGATAAACTTAGTACTTTATGTACAGAAAACATACGTATTATCGATATCGCAAACACATTGGAATTATATAATTTAACATCCGCTATAGCAGCTCAATATATTTTGGATATCTTTGTCGCAATGAGTGTTATCAAGAATTACGAAGAGATTTTAAAGATTACATCTGATGCAACACTCAACTTATCCCAACTGTTTAACCGCTAAATAAAACACATTGGTTTCCACTGGGCAAGTAAAACAAACGACCAATGTGTTCATATAGAACCTCTTGGCAAGGTCACACTTAGGCGATTTGGGTTCTATATTCGTATTTAATCATGAATAATTATCGTAAACAATGTTTCAAACCCCTCTTGGAACATTTTTTCATTTAAACAAAAGATTTATCCAATAAACTAAAAATTATCGAAAATGCTTTTCAAAAAAACCATCTTATAGATGGTTAGTAATCAAACTCTAAATCAAGTAAAGGAGCATGTTGTTGAGCTCCATACACATCTGTCTCACGAATATCTCCACTGCACATAGGACGTACAATCGTTGCTTTAATCGCTTGAGCTGGA
>JAJZTY010000040.1 GCA_021847325.1 Bacillota bacterium | reverse complement strand
TTGGTGAAATTATGTTCATTGCCATTCCAATGGAATTGTTTTCTTCACTCTATAAGATGTTAATATCTGAATTAGATCATATTATTATAATTGGTTTAACCAATACATCTATTGGCTATTGTGTTGATGAATTATCTTATGAAAATACTTATGAAGGTCTAACAAGTCCTCTAATAAAAGGTGAAGGAGAACGCTTTATTCGACATTTAATTCAAGAAGTAAAGCAAATAAGATTAAAATAAGGTGGTATTTGATACAATAGAGTGGAGGTTTAAAATATGATTGGAAAAATTGAATTTATAAATAGTATATTACCTAGCATACGAGAATTAGTACTAACAAAGACAATCCATGAAGTCATCGTAAAGGATAATGAATTTGATAATATTGTGACTGATTTGGATATTCTTGTACAAAACACATTGATAAAATCATTAACTGAGGCATTCCCAGATACACAAGTACTCGGAGAGGAAAGTGAGGAACATGTCTTTTCAAATAAGATGTGGATTATTGATCCGATTGATGGAACAAAGAATTTCTTTAGACGAAAAGAAGATTTTGCGATTTCCATTGCCTATTATGAAGATTTGAAACCTGTATTTGGTTTTGTTTATGATGTGGTTAAGGATGATATTTATTTAGGGATAGCAAATCAAGGAGCTTATTTGAATAATAAGAGACTTGAAAACTTACCTATTCGGACTATGAATCAATCTGTTCTGGATATGAATCTTAAAACACTATACACCTTAGAAGAAAAATACAATGCGAATGTCAAACTTGTTTCGACACAAGTCTTTGCGCATCGTAATATTGGATCTGCCGCAATTAGTATGTGTCAAATAGCACGTGGTTTACATGATATCTATATCTCTAGCCATTTAAAACTTTGGGATTATGCGGCTTCCAGTATCGTATTAAAAGAGGTGGGGGGAGAAGTGTATTTCCCATTTGAGGATAAAAAAGAGTTAAATGTAAAATCAGTATTCTTGTTTGCGACAAGTAGTGAAGAAGTATATCAAGATTTAAATAAATTATTGTATGGAGAAATAAATGCGCGCTGATTATCATATTCATTCTAATTTTAGTGTTGATTCTAAATTAGAGATGGAAGAAATTGTTTTAAAATCAATCGAACTAGGATTAGATGAAATCTGTTTTACAGATCATGTGGATTATGATGTAAAGAATCATATTGTGGATAAACAAGAAGTAGATTATCCTGAGTTCTTTAGGGAATATTATCGGGTTAAGTCTTTGTATGAAGATAAAATTAATATCAAAATAGGTTTAGAGTTTGGAGTTCAAACGCATACGATTCCTCGTTATGTAGAGGATATGAAGAAGTATGATGTGGATTTTGTCTTATTGAGTTGTCATCAAATTGATAATAAAGAACTCTGGTTAAACCAATATCAAGAAGGTAAATCACAAATTGAATACAATCGAGGGTATTATGAATATCTCTTAAAGATTGTGAATGAGTTTAGTGATTTTAGTGTTATGGGGCATTTAGATGTGATAAAACGCTATGATCCAAATGGAATACTTGATGATGAATATGTGATTGATTTGATTGAATCATTACTAAAAAAAGTAATAGAAATGGGAAAGGGAATTGAAGTCAATACATCCAGTTATCGTTATAATCTACCTGATTTGACGCCATCAACTCGTATATTGAAACTCTATTATGATTTGGGGGGAAGGATTCTAACGATGGGATCTGATACGCATCGTATTGAACAACTCAAAGATCATTTTGAAGAAATAATACTTCAATTAAAAGCTATTGGATTTGATGAACTATATACTTTTGACAAAATGGTAGCCAAACCCTATAAAATTTAGACACAAATAATAATTTGTGTTTTTTTATCTTAACGGGATTATATTGACTAAAATAATAATGATACTATATACTTACAATATAAGTTAACTACTTAAAAAAGGAGGATAATATGGATTCTATTGTCAAGTTTTTCGAAGAGAAACTGGCGCCAGTAGCATCTAAAGTCTCAACCCAGAGACATTTAATGGCCATTCGTGATGGTTTAGTACTTACGATGCCATTAATGATTGTTGGATCAGTCATTATAATATTCAGTACTGATTTCCCTATTCCAGGCTGGGCAGACTTTATTACTGGTATTTTCCCGACATGGGATGATTTTATTTGGGGTGTTGTGTTCCAGTCCACGATGAGTATTTCAGCACTTGTTGCGGCGATGGGTATCACATTCTCATTAGTTAAGTCTTATGGGGAAGAAGGGATTGTGGCAGCGGGGTTAACATTTGCGGCATTCTTCTTACTTCAAGATGGATCGGCTTGGGCTTGGAATTCTTCAATATTAGGAGCTGAAGGATTGTTCTTAGCGATAATCGTAGCATTACTCGTATCTGAAATTTATGTTCGAGTTATTAAAGCTAATTGGGTTATTCGTTTGCCAGAAAGTGTACCAATTGCGATTAGTCGTTCGTTTGCGGCTTTAATTCCAGGGGCAATTATCATTGTATTATTCGCAATCGTTCATGTTTTATTTGCGATGACATCTTATGGAACAGCACAAGCCTTCATAATTACTGTGCTACAAATTCCATTGATTTCAATCTCAGCTAGTTATTTAGGGGCTATGTTTACCAGTTTCTTTATCTCCATTTTCTGGGCATTTGGTTTACATGGTGACCTAATTGTTGGATCAGTTGTTAATCCATTACTACAAGCAGGTTACTTAGCTAATGTAGACGCTTTACGTTTAGGTTTGGAAATACCAAATATTGCGGTAGAAGGTTTCCAATCCCTATTTATTAACGTAGGTGGAACAGGTGCTACATTAGGTATTGCGATTGTTTGTGCATTCTTCTCAAAATCTAAACAGTTGAGACTTATTGGCCGATTATCATTAGGCCCTGGTATCTTTAATATCAATGAACCAATTGTATTTGGTCTTCCAATTGTATTAAATCCAATGTTGTTAATTCCATACATTATTGCGCCACTCGTAGTTGGAACACTAACCTATTTTGCGATGGCATTGAATTTAGTGAATCGTATCGTAGCTGCACCACCTTGGACAACACCTGTATTTATCGCTGGATTTATTGCGACTGGTGGTGACTTTAGAGCCGTTATCTTACAAGCAATTAATTTACTCGTTGTGTTAGTCATTTATTACCCATTCTTAGCAGCTTGGGATAAGAAACAATTTGAACTAGAAAATAGTCAAACAAAAGAATAATTAAAAAAAACAATCTGAACTCCAGATTGTTTTTAGTTTTGTTTATAAACCATGAGATCAAACTCATTACGATCCCCAACATAATATGAGTACGCAACTTCTATAACTCTCTCTCGATCATCATATGCAAGTGAATCTACTACATGAACCGCATGACCTTTTTCTGTTTTTAATAGTTGAACTAAATCTTCACGAATAATTTGTGCATCTACGACTTTTTTTATGTGACTTAACCATAAGTTAAATTTCGATTCCAAGGTGTTATAAATTGGTGAATCTTCAAAATCTATAGATTGAATCCCTTTGATAATATCAATTGGATAATAAGCTTCTTTATATACAAGAGGTATATCATTATTAAGGTATATTATCTTAACTTTTAATAATTTAGAACTTGTTAAATGTTCTGTAATATTTGAACTGCAATCATTTGAATCCAATATTTCTTTACTTAAGCAAATAACTTTGGGGGTAAGACCCATATTTTCGAGATCAATTTCAATATCAGAAAATTCACTAAAGAACATACTTTTTAGTTCAGGTTCTTTAACAAATGTACCTCTACTTTTAAATCTTACAATATAATTTTCATCTAATAGTTCTTTATATGCTTGTCGTACAACAGGTCTTGATATCTTAAACTCAGCACAGATTTCTTCTTCAGTGGGTAGTTTTTCATTTGGTTTGAGTTGTCCAGACTTAATTGCTTGTTTAATGGAATCCTTTAATTGTGCATATAAAGGTGTACTACTGTTTTTAAATAAATTAATGTATTTCATCGATGGTTCCTCTTAACGACTAAACTAAATCGGTTTCTAGTACCAGGGAAATATGCGATTGAATATTCCACGACGATATTATTCTGATTATAGCTTTGAGTTTCAACCCTATGGACCGCACTATGTTTAGGTAGATCCAGTATTCTTGAATCCGCATCCGATACGATAACAGCTTTATAACTCGTATAAGCTTTTGTTATTTTTGTGTTATATTCTTCTTCAAATACTTTAAACAAAGATTCAGTCGCAAAGTTATGAGCATCTAGCTTTGGAAAATGATCAAGTGATACAAATGTCTCTTCAACATAAATTGGTGTATTACTACCGAGTCTTAGTCTTTTAAAGTGTAAGCATTCTGTGCCTTTAGAAATGTTTAAAATAGGATAGGCTTTATCATCCCATTTTAGTTTTTCGATATAGATCAACTTTGTGCTCGGTTGAAATCCTTGGCGAATCATTTCATTCGCAAAATCAGATAGTTCTTGTGTAAAATTCCTTTCTTTATAAGTTTGTTTAACAAAAGTTCCTTTACTTTTGTGTCGTTCAATTCTTCCCAAACTAAGCAAATCGCTGTATGCTTGTCTTACAACTGTTTTAGATATATTAAAGAACATACAGATTTCATTTTCTGTAGGTAGTTTATCATTGTCCTTTAATAATCCACTTTCTATCGCTTTTAGGAGTGCGTCTCTTAGTTGTGCATAGAGAGGAATAGAAGAGAGTTTATTTATACTTATTTCATGTAGAATGTCCATATGAAAAATTATAGCATAATATATTTACAATAATACAAAGATAAAACTGTATTAATTGTTTTAAAATCATTGTAATGATATAATTACAATACAAGGAGAAATTTATGGGGCAATCATTACATAATTATTCAGTACATCTAAAGGATTTAATAGACAAAGTTGAGTTGACACAAGCAGAACACATGGATAAAGCAGCTCAACTAATCGTGGAAGCCATTGAACATGGTCATTCAATATTTGCGTTTGGGGCATCTCATGCAGGTATGTTGTCTATGGAGTTGTTTTATCGTACAGGAGGATTGGTAAATATAAATCCTATTTTCGCAGCAGATCTAATGTCAAACATTCGTCCTGCGACACTGACGAGTGATATTGAACGTTTAGAAGGCTATGGAACTTTAATTCTACGAAATACCAATATAAAGGCTGGAGATGTATTAATCCTTCACTCCGTATCTGGTCGAAATGCGGTTACGATAGATATGGGATTAGAAGCTAAGAAATTAGGCATTAAAGTGATTGTAATCACGAATTTAACGTATACCAATTTAGTTACATCCAGACATTCAAGTAATTTAAAATTAAAAGATGTGGGCGATATTGTGATTGATAATTGTGGAGAATTTGAAGATTCAAGTCAAAAAATTACAGGTGTAGATCAAAAAATGGGTCCAACATCCACAATAATCGGGGCTTTTATCGTGAATGGAATAACATTAAAAGTAGCTGAGAAGTTGGTTGAAAAAGGAATTGAAGTGCCTGTCTTCCATAGTGCTAATATTGATGGTGGGGATGAACACAACAAAGCTTTAATGGAAAAATATAAAAATAATATTTTCTACATGTAAAATGAAAACACAATTCATTGATAAAGTTCTTACAACTGAAACAAAACAGAATTTATATTGGGCAAAAGCACCCATTTATAAACGTATTCTAGCGTTTTTTATCGATTTGTTTATCATGTTTCCTATTCAAAATATAACAAGAGGAATTCATCCTCTTTTACCTGTAATAGCAATCGCATTGTATTTTATCCTACTTGAATCAAGTTCTTGGCGAGGATCTATTGGTAAAAGAGTTTTAGGCATGAAAGTAGAAAAGTTGGATGGTTCTAAATTAAGTATTATTCAAGCGTTAATTAGATATGTTGTTAAGGTATTGACACTTGCGATAGTTGGAATAGGTTATTGGCCATTATTTAGAAACAAACAAGCTTTATGTGATCAAGCTATAAATTCTGATGTTTATGCATTAACTTTAAAAAAGGTGAAATAATGAGAAATAAACGAATTGTAGTGATAGGAGCAGGGAGTGCTTCATTTGGATTGGTCAATCTCAGTGCGTTGTTAAGAACTGAAGGGCTTAAAGGTTCTGAATTATGTTTAATTGACATTAATGAAAAAGGTTTAGAAATCATAACTAATCTTGCTCATAGAATCAATAAAGAATGGCAATCTGGATTCATAATAAAAAGTAGTACAAATCGTCTTGATTATTTAAATAACGCAGATTTTATCATTCTGTCTGTAGCGATTGATCGTGAAGAATGTTGGCAAAGTGATGTCGATATTGCGTTAAAATATGGAATTCACCATTATGGAGAGAATGGTGGACCAGGGGCATTGTTTCATACAGCTCGTAATATAGGTTTAATCATGCCTATTCTTAAGGACATTGAAAAATATGCGCCGAATGCACTGGTGTTAAATTTTACAAATCCAGTCCCAAGAATAGGTGCTTTCGCATCTAAATATACTAAAGTTAAAATGGTTGGAATATGCCATCAGATTAATTTTGGTTATCTTATGGCTGCAGTAATCTTTGGTAAAGAATATGGTTTCGATGTGCCTGATAACTATTTGTTTAGATGGGATAATGATCATGAAATAGGTTATAAAATGGTTAATCAAGCAAAAGAGAGATTTGATATTAAAGCATACGGGATCAATCACTTTACCTGGATTCAATCGATGATTGATAAACACACTAAAGAAGATGTATTAGCCCTTTTCAAAAAGAAATTCTTAGAGAATAAAACGAATTTTGAATCCTACACCAAAGAAATAATCGAAGTTTTTGATGAGGTTGTCGTATCAGGAGATGCTCATAATCTTGAATATCTACCATTTACACATAATGTAAATCGAAAATCATGGGAGCGATATGATATTCAAATGTATCCATTATTAGCAGCGTCGAATCAGCGAAATCAAATGTGGGAACTCCTTGAAAATTTAAGTTTTG
The DNA here is from genome assembly GCA_021847325.1 of Bacillota bacterium. Classification (GTDB taxonomy): domain Bacteria; phylum Bacillota_I; class Bacilli_A; order Erysipelotrichales; family Erysipelotrichaceae; genus UBA2212. Next base: position 6,363 of record JAJZTY010000040.1, on the reverse strand, counting down.
GGAATGGATCGATTGATTTCTTGAAAGACAGTGTTAGTGAAAGAGCAGAAGCGATTATAGATTCAATCATAAATCATAAACCAATGATAGAAATCGCGGTTAATATACCGAATAATGGACATATTTCAAACTTGCCTGATGGGACTATCATAGAAGTTCCAGCTTTAATCGATTCATCAGGAATTCATGGAATTGCGATGGGTGATTTACCAAAGGTTGTAGCGGAATTCTGTAGAAGAGAAGCTTTCTTAGTGGAATTATCATTAGATGCGATTATGAGTGGAAAGAGATCTAAGTACTTACAAGCATTATTGGTAGATTCGATGGTGGATGATATTCAAATTGCGAAAGGATTACTGAATGATTATCTTGAAGCGAATAAAAATTATATCAAGTTGATTGATTAAAAATAGGAATTATTCCTATTTAGGCATTGTGTCTATGAATGTAAAAGTCTATAATAATAGTAGTTATAAGAAAGGCACAAAACAATGGAACTAAAAGGATCGAAGACAGAGAAGAATTTACAAACTGCATTTGCTGGAGAATCCATGGCAAATACAAAGTATACTTTTTACTCAATGAAAGCGAGAGAAGAAGGATACGAACAAATTGCTGATTTCTTTAAAGAAACTGCTCGTAATGAACAAGAACATGCGTTCTTATGGTTTAAGTTCTTACATGATGGTCTACCTACTACAACTGAAAATCTAAAAGATGCGGCTTCTGGAGAACACTATGAATGGACTACTATGTATGCTGATTTTGCTAAAGAAGCAGAAGAAGAAGGATTCAATAAAATTGCATTCTTGATGAAGGAAGTTGGTAAAATTGAAGCTCGTCATGAAAGACGTTACTTAGATTTAGTTAAGAATATTGAAGATGACCGTGTCTTTAAGAAAGACGAAAAAGTTGTTTGGGAATGTGATATCTGTGGATATCAAGTCGAAGCAAACAATGCGCCATCTGTATGCCCTGTTTGTGGACAAAACCACTCACATTTCGCAGTTGACGAAAAGAACTATTAATCATAATTGGGACTAGAAATAGTCCTTTTTTTATCATATTACCTTGATTATACTTTCTACTTACTGTAACATTAAACTCAACGGTTAGTATGAAAAGAAGAGGTAATAATGAACGCAAGTAACTTACATTTATTGCTAGATAATGCGGCACTCTTGATTGCCTCTACGATATTCTATCAAGTATCATCGTATATTAAAGAGACATACGATCAATCTTCAGAGGTGTTCGATGCCTTTTTATTTGGCATAATTGGTATTTTAATAATGAGTTTTCCTTATGTGCCTTCTCCTGGATTATACATAGATACTCGATCCATTCTAGTTGGATTGATAGCTTATATTTTTAGTAAAAAAACAAGTCATTTTTTAATGATTTCATTAATCCTTTATCGCTTAATTCTTGGAGGAGATGGAGCTTTTGTTGGTATTATTATTATCTTACTTAGTGGATTAATAGGATACTTATTTAGATTTATTGATTTAAAATATTTAAGATTATATTCAATTCTAAATTTCTATTTATTAGGGATAATAATTCATGTAATTTTGACATTATGCATAATGTTTATGTCGAATACAAACTATGCAATCGCATTTATGAACTCTGTTATTCCTTTGTTGGTTATTTTTCCAATTACAACGGTTGTTGTTGGTAAATTATTTATTATTCAACGTGAACAAATCAATCAACTTCAGTTAACTCGATTCGCGGAGAAACGATTTAGATCATTGTTTGAACAAGCTCAAATTGGGATTTGTTACTTGGAAACAGATGGTTCTTTTATTAATACAAATGATTATTTCAATCAAATGTTTCAGTATACAAGAGATGAACTAATGTCATTAAATATACGTGATTTAAATGATAAGACAGAATACAATCAGAATTATGCATTAACACAATTACTCAATGATCAATATGCAGTGGATCATACTGTAGAGAAACCGTTATTACGAAAAGATGGTACTACTTTTTGGGCGAATATAAGTGTTTCTCGGATACGTTTTAATCAAGAAGATATTTATATGAGTACCGTTATTGATATTAGTGAGCGTAAGAAAGCTGAAGAAATGATGCATTATCTTAACTACCATGATCAAACAACGGGTTTGAATAATAGACAGTATTATGAGTCCCATATTGAGAAGGTTGATGTTGAGGGGAATTACCCTTTAACATTAATCAAAATAGATATTAATGGTATGAAGTTGATAAATGATGCATTTGGGTATGAGATGGGGGATACGCTTGTCAAAAAAGTGGTTAGTTTAATAAAACCGATTGTTTATAATTCGGATATGTTTTGTCGATTTGGTGGGAGTGATTTCTTGATTGTTTATACTAAAGTCCAAAAACCTTATATTGATATCATTATGGCTCAAATAAACCATATGATGACAAATGAAACGATACAGAATATCAAAGTATCTGTATCTTCTGCATATGCGGTTAAGAGTTCAAGCGAAGAAGACTTAAATTTAGTATTGAAGAAAGCTGAAATGCGCTTGAGTCGAGAGAAGTTAATTGATACAAGTAGTATGTTAAGTCGTACCATAGAGATTATTATGAACTCTCTATATGAGAAAAATTCACGTGAAATGGAACATTCTAAGCGTGTTTCATATTGGTGTGAGAAGATTGCTCAAAGAATGAATTTAGACTCGCATATCGTGTCTAAACTACGTATAGCAGGACTTATGCATGATATTGGTAAGATTGGGATTCCTGATTCTATCTTAGATAAACCAGATCGATTAACTGAAGAAGAATTTAATCTAATTCGTAAACATTCCGAGGTTGGTTATCGTATTTTGAGTGCTGCCAATGAGTTCTCTGAGATTGCGGATTATATTCTTGCTCATCATGAAAGATGGGATGGAATGGGCTATCCAAAAGGATTAAAAGGGAGTGAGATTCCGATATACGCTAGAATCATTTCTGTAGCGGATTCCTTTGATGCGATGACATCCGATCGTGCTTATCGTAAGGCTATGTCCTTTCAACAAGCTAAACAAGAGATTATAAAATTTTCGAGTGTTCAATTTGACCCAAGTGTTGTAAAGGTATTTTTAGAAATAATTGATTCGGATACACCTTCTATCAATAAATTAAGTTAAGTAAATAAAAATAATTGACAAGTGTGTTTAGCACTGATATTATGTCAATCAGAAAAGCGTTGAAGAGAAGAGTAAACGGTGGATGATTTCTTAGAGAGCCCTGTAGTGCTGAAAGGGGTAAATCAAAAACAGTTGAACATGGTCTTGGAGCAAGCATATCGATGGGAAACTTTAGACTATGCCGGATTCGCCCGTTAAAGCGATAGAGTATAACCTAATATTAGGCGTACTTGATAAGGTTTATAAAGTGATTTATAAACGAACAAAGGTGGTAACACGGGTAAGCCCTCGTCCTTAGCGATGAGGGCTTTTATATTTACTTATATAGGAGGAAAAATGATAGAGATAAAAGGACTAAGTAAAAGCTTTAGTACGGCTAATGGAACTCTTTTGGCTCTTGATAATGTTAATTTAACATTAGAAAAAGGAGAGTTAGTCGGTATTATTGGCATGTCTGGTGCAGGTAAAACAACATTATTAAGATGTTTAAGTTTACTCGAAAGACCAGATGAAGGAGAGATTGTGATCGATCACTTGAATCTTCTTGATGCGAAAGATGATCGAATGCGTGAGTATCGACAAAAAATTGGAGTTGTTTTTCAAGGAAATCAATTGCTTAAACAAAGAAATGTTTATGATAATATCGCATTTCCATTAACACTCAAAAATAGAAAAAAAGAAGAATACGATGTACGAATAAAAAATCTAATTGAGTTAGTTGGATTATCTGGAAAAGAAAAAAGTTATCCATCACAACTATCAGGTGGGCAAAAACAAAGAGTTGCGATCGCAAGAGCACTTGCAAGTGAACCTGATTTACTCTTATTAGATGAACCTACAAGCGCATTGGATTCAATCACAACCCGTGCATTACTTGAATTATTAAAAGAAATACATCAAAAAACACAAGCAACGATTCTTATCATTACACATGAGTTAAGCGTAGTTGAAAAAGTATGTGAAAAAGTAGTAGTCATTGATGGTGGACAGTTTATTGAAGAAGGAAAAGTAAGTGATATCTTTACTCATCCAAAACATAAAACGACTCGTTTACTCCTTGGAATGGAGGATTAATTATGACAAATTCACAATTATTTGATCTTTTATCCCAGGGATTAGTTGATACGATATGGATTATCTTAGGATCGAGTTTTGTAGCATATGCATTTGGATTTCCATTGGGTGTATTAATTACATTAACTCGAAAAGATGGGTTATATCCTAAACCAGTATTATCCTTAGGATTGAATCGAGTTATTAATGTGTTTAGAAGTATTCCGTTTTATATCTTGGTTGTTGCGCTTATGCCATTATCAAGATTTGTGGTAGGAACTAGCTTAGGTATTAAAGCGACTATTTTCTCACTCTCTGTTGGCGCAATTCCATTTGTCGCAAGACTTGTAGAAAGTGCATTACTTGAAGTCGATCAAGATATGATTGAATCCGTTATTACGATGGGTGCTTCTAAATTACAAATCGTCATTAAGGTTCTTCTCAGAGAAGCACTTCCACAGCTTATTCAAGGATTATCCATAACTATGATTATGTTAGTAGGATATTCCGCCATGGCTGGATTAATGGGTGGTGGAGGTTTAGGTGATATTGCGATTCGATACGGATATTACCGATACAATTACACCATAATGTATTATGCTTTAATCATATTAATCGTATGTGTAGAATTCATACAAACAACAATCGGTTGGATTGTTCGAAAAATAGATAAAAGAAACTAAAGGGAAAAAACATGAAAAAATTGATTAAATTAGGATTAGCATTGTTAACACTAACACTCGTATTAACGGGTTGTACAACTGAGAAAAAAGATACAGTCATTAAAGTTGGGGCATCAATTACACCACATGCCGAAATTTTAGAAGTTATTAAGCCTCTTGTAGAAGCAAAAGGCTATACGTTAGAAATCGTAGAATTTACTGATTATGTATTACCAAACACAAATTTAAATGAAGGAGAGTTGGATGCGAACTACTTCCAACATGTACCATACTTAACTGATTTCAATGCAGAAAATGGTACAAAGATTGTGTCTGTATTAGCGGTACATTTTGAACCATTAGGTTTGTATCCAGGTAAAACAGCATCCATTGACTTGTTAGCAGATGGCGCAAAAATTGCGGTTCCAAATGATGCGACAAATGAAGCTCGTGCATTAAATTTATTACAAGACTTAGGTTTGATCACAATCGATCCTAGTAAAAAAGAAACAGCTACTAAGCTTGATATTATCTCCAATCCTAGAAACTTTGAAATTGTTGAATTAGAAGCAGCTCAATTAGCACGTGCATTAGTTGATGTGGACTTAGCTGTCATCAATGGTAACTATGCATTAGAAGCTGGCATTACAAGTACAGTACTTACTACTGAAGATAAGGATTCTGATGCGGCATTAAAGTATGCGAATATCTTAGCTGTTAAAGAAGGAAATGAAACATCTGAGAAGACACTTGTATTAATTGAAGCTTTAAATTCTGCAGAAGTTAAGCAATTTATTCAAGATAATTACTATCCTGTTGTTATTTCTGTTACAGAATAAGAATTAACCTCCAAACAATGGAGGTTTTTATTTTACATAGTATAATTAGTTTATGAAACAACATTCTGAACAAGAACTTTTAAAAATCCAAAACATATTAGAATATTACAAAGACTCATTTCTACCACTAGATCAACAGACACTTATTACATGTCTTAAAGAAATACAGTCAGAGTTTAATTATATTCCTATGGAAAGTTATCCTGGGATTATTGAACTATTCAATACGAGTCCACAAATTATAAAATCGATTATCCATCGCATTCCGAGTTTGATTGAAGAAGGTGGACCACATTTATTACTGATGTGTAGTGGTGAACGTTGTAAAGAAAAAGGAGCTTACCAATTTATACAAGATGTGGAAGAGTATCTAGGGTGTAAAGTGGGTGGTATCAGTAAAGATGGCTTATTTGAACTCAAAACACAAAGTTGTTTAAGACGTTGTGCTTTGGGTAAAAATTTAAACATTGATACAACACCTTATACTGAAATGAATTTTGAAAAATTAAAGCCGATAATAGATACAATTCGTAAGAATAAATAAAGAGTCAATTATTTGACTCTTTTATGTGTGCTTCAGGTTCATGAAAGAATTGTTTTAATGACTCTCGTGTAAAGACTTCTGTATGGCCATGTATGGCATATTCGAAATCAAAGGTAAAC
>JAJZTY010000039.1 GCA_021847325.1 Bacillota bacterium | reverse complement strand
CGTAAAATGCCAACACTTAAACAAGTTGAAGATTGGGTTGATCAAGCGGGTAAATTACCACGCGTATTAAATTACTAAATGTTTTAGTTGGATTTTCATCCATCCATCATTAAAGGGTTTAATTTAACCCTTTTTGTTTGCATAATTTGTAAAACTATGATATATTAACAACGCTTTTGTACTGGGTTTATCGATTTCCTCATCGGTTTACGCGGTATAGAAGGTCTAAAATAAAGGAGGATGAAACAATGTTATCAAAAGCAGAAAAGACAAGCATCATTAAAGAATACGCTCGTTTTGAAGGAGACACTGGTTCTGTAGAAGTTCAAGTTGCGGTATTAACAGCTCAAATTAATCGTTTGACTGTTCACTTGAAAGAACACAGCAAAGATTTCCACTCAACTCGCGGATTAATGAAGATGGTTGGTACACGTCGTAACTTGATGAACTATCTTCGTAAAGAAGATTTAAATCGTTACCGTGAATTAGTTCAACGTTTAGGATTAAGAAAATAACAAGCTTCGGCTTGTTTTTTTATTGTTTAGTTTATTGTTTGACTATGATATGATTATCACGTCAAAAAAGAGGTAAAGAAATGGCAAAACAAGTATTTAGTCTAGATTTCTGTGGAAGAAATCTAACAGTTGAAACCGGAGAAATTGCCAAACAAGCAGGTGGATCAGTCGTTGTTCGTTATGAAGACACGGTTGTACTATCCGCTGCGACTGCAAGTAAGCAGGCAAAGGATACAGATTTTTTCCCATTAACCGTAGCGTTTGAGGAAAAACTATATTCAGTTGGAAAGATCCCGGGTGGTTTTTTAAGAAGAGAAGGTAGACCAAGCGAACATGCGACATTAACGTCCCGTTTAATTGACCGTACATTACGTCCATTATTCGCAGAAGGTTTCCGAAATGAAGTTCAAGTAGTGAATACCGTATTATCAGTTGATTATGATCGTTCACCGGATATGGCAGCGATGTTTGGGGCTTCCCTTGCATTATGTGTATCTAACATTCCATTCAATGGACCTATTGCAGGTGTTATGGTTGGACGTGTGAATGAAGAGTTTATTATTAATCCAACTCAAGAAGAGTTAGAAAAATCAGATATTAACCTAATTGTTGCAGGGACTAAAGATGCGATTAATATGGTTGAAGCAGGTGCTAAAGAAGTTAGTGAAGAAGCAATGCTTGAGGCAATGATGTTTGGACATGAGTTCATTAAGAAGTTATGCGAATTCCAAGAAGAAATTGCGAAGACAGTTGGTAAAGAAAAAATGACAGTTGTGCTTTATGCGCATGATGAAACTTTACTTAAGAATGTAAAGGATTATGCGGAAGCACGTTTAGTTGAAGCAGTTCGTATTAAAGAAAAATTGGTGCGTTATGGCACAATTGATGAAATTGAAGCTGAAACAGTTGCGCATTTTGAAGGATTAGAATACGCAAGTGATTCTGTAAAGAATAAAACCTTAAAACAAGTTAAAGAAATTTGTCATGAGATTGTCGCAACTGAAGTACGTCGTTTAATCTCTGTTGATAAGGTTCGTCCAGATGGTCGTGGTATCAGTGAATTACGTCCATTAAACAGTCAAATCGATTTACTACCTAGAGTACATGGTAGTGCATTATTTACTCGTGGTGAAACACAAGTATTATCTGTATGTACTTTAGGTGCTTTAGGCGATAACCAAATTATTGATGATTTAACAGAAGTAGAATACAAACGCTTTATGCATCACTATAATTTCCCTCCATACTCTGTTGGTGAAACAGGTCGTACAGGTTCTCCTGGACGTCGTGAAATTGGACATGGTGCTTTAGGTGAACGTGCATTATTACAAGTTTTACCTTCAGAAAACGAATTCCCATATGCAATTCGTTTAGTTGCGGAAACACTTGAATCCAATGGTTCATCTTCTCAAGCATCTATTTGTGCAGGTACTATGGCACTAATGACAGCTGGTGTGCCGATTAAAGCTCCTGTTGCAGGGATTGCGATGGGTTTAGTAACCTATGGTGATTACTATACTGTATTAACAGATATCCAAGGGATGGAAGATCATTTTGGTGATATGGACTTTAAGGTTGCGGGTACTAAAGATGGTATAACAGCTTTACAAATGGACATTAAGATTGCTGGATTAAATCGTGCAATTCTAGAAGAAGCATTAGCTCAAGCAAAAGTAGGTCGCATTCAAATCATGGAAAACATGTTAGAAGCAATTTCTGAAGTTCGTCCTGAAGTAGGAAAATATGCACCTAAGATTGCGAAACTTCAAATTCAACCGGATAAGATTCGTGATGTCATTGGAGCAGGTGGTAAGATTATTAATCAAATTATTGCGGACTGTGATCAAGTTAAGATTGATATTGAAGATGATGGTCGTATCTTGATTTATCACCAAGACCAAGCGGCTATCAATAAAGCTAAAGCTAAGATTGAAAGCTTAGTTCGTAGTGCTAAAGTTGGAGAAATCTACGATGCGAAAGTGGTTCGTTTAGAAGCATTTGGCGCATTCGTTGAATTGTTCCCTGGTACAGATGGACTACTTCATGTCTCTAAGATTGCATTTGAACGAGTTGAAAAACCAAGCGATGTCTTAAAGATGGGTGAAGTCGTTCAAGTTATCGTTACTGAAGTAGATGAAAAGGGACGTGTAAACGTTTCTCGTAAAGATTTATTACCGAAGCCTGAAGGTTATGTTGAGAAACCTCAAGCAGAACGTAAACCAAAACCAGCCTTTAACAAGAAGAGATCCGATTAATTCGGATCTTTTTTCTGAAACAAATCATTCTCGATGAAAAAGATGATCCGAATATATGATAAAATAATGTGAAAGAGGTAGAACTATGGACTTTTATCAAGAAACACTAAAAAGAAAAGAAGAAATGGTGAAGGATTTACAAGGGTTAATTCAAATTCCTTCCCTACGCGATTTAGATACAAAAACAGAGAATGCGCCATTCGGTAAAGAACTACGTAATGCGCTTGATTATGTGTTAAATATGGCAAAAAAAGATGGCTTTAAAACACGTGATTTAGAAGGTTACGCAGGTGTTGTGGAATTTGGAGAAGGGGATGAAATTATGGGTGTTTTAGGACACTTAGATATCGTTCCGATTGGGACTGGATGGACATTCAATCCATTTGGTGGCGAAATTAAAGATGGTTATATTATGGGTCGTGGAACTCAGGATGATAAGGGCCCTACCATGGCTGGATACTATGCGATGAAGATTCTTAAAGAAATGGGATTTAAACCAAAGAAACGAGTTTTCTTAATTGTAGGATGTGATGAAGAAACAGGTATGTCCTGTATGAAATACTACAATGAACATGGTGAGATTCCTGATTTTGGTTTTGTGCCAGATGCAGATTTCCCGGTTGTCTATGGTGAAAAAGGAATCATGAATTTAAGTTTAGATGGGGATGTTCAGACTAAAATTGTTCGTTTAAAAGCGGGTGAAAGACCGAATATGTGTATTGGTGAAGCAAGTGTAACATTATTAGGCTATGCACAAAAAGATTTATTTAATTTCTATTTAAATACAAATCACTTAAAAGGTGAAATCAGTGAGCTAAATGGAGAAGTAACCTATAAAATATATGGGAAATTCAGTCATGGGGCGAAACCAGATGATGGGATCAATGCGGCTTGGCACTGCTTAAACTTTGTAGGATCGGCTTATCAAGATGAATTTGCGTCAAAAACAGCGACTTTACTTCGTGATTGGCGTGCAGAACCATTAGGGGTTAAAGTATTTGGATCACATATGGGTTATTTAACGATGAATATTGGGGTTGTGGAAATTGAACACAATCATGCACATATCATTTTAGATATTCGTTATCCAAATGAAACAAATGATGAATTCATTTTTAATACGATTTCAAAGACATTTGAATCTCATAAATCTGAATTAAAAGTATCCTTAATTCAAGCAAAAGAACCATTGTTTGTGAATCCGAAGAGTACATTAGTTTCTACATTAGATAAGATTTATCGTGATTACTCTAAAGATCTAACAACACCTTTATTAACTATGGGTGGTGGTACCTATGCTCGCTCATTCAAAAACTTTGTGGCATTTGGGGCAGAGTTCCCAACTCGTCATCGTCCAGAATGGGTTGGTCAAGTTCATCAAGCGGATGAAGGTTATGAATTAGAACAATTCTATTTGGCGACCGCTATTTACGCACAAGCGATCTACGATTTGACGAAATAATATGAGAATGCGGAATAAACCATGGGCAATGGATTTTCTATTGGCTCATTCAAAAGTTATTCAAGATCCGAGTGTATTAAAAGGAAAATGGAAAACAGAATATAAATACAAAAAAATCGTTTTAGAGATTGGGAGTGGTAAAGGGGATTATTGGCGTAAAATGGCTGACCTTCAACCCGATACCCTTTGGATTGCGTTAGAGAGGGATAAGAATGTCTCCGCAATCGCCTTAAAGAAAGATTCACCTGAGAATGGTGTCTGGATTGTGGGTGATGCGGAAAATTTAGAGAATTGGTTTGAGATGGGTGAGATTGATACTGTACATCTAAATTTCTCAGATCCTTGGCCTAAGAAACGTTATCATAAACGTCGTTTAACATCGAATCTTTTTATTGAAAGAATGTTAAAGATTACGAGTAAAAATGCGGAGTTTAAGTTTAAGACAGATAATAAAGATTTATTTGAATATACGATGTTAGTATGGGAAGATTATCCATTAAAACTCGTAGAATTTAGTGTTGATTTTAGAAGAACTGAAAAGAGTGATGATGCGATTACAGAATATGAACAGCACTTTATGGATTTAAACCAAGTCATTTATCGTGCGGTATGGAGGAAACAAGATGTTAAGTGAAAAGAGTATTCTAACTTTAAAAGAACTAACTGAACTCATGGCGATAAGTGGTGATGAGAAAGAAGTTCGTGATTATTTAAAATCAAAGTACAGTGAATATACGGATGAAATCGTATTTGATAATTTGGGATCCGTTATGGCAATTAAACGTTCAAAGAACCCAAATGCGAAAATGGTTATGTTGCTCGGACATATGGATGAAGTAGGTTTTGTGGTTAAAACGATTAACGATAAGGGGAGTATTGGTTTAGCGCCTATTGGTGGATGGTGGTCTCAAACTCTTCTTGGTCAACGTGTCATTGTAAAGAATCGTGCTGGTGTTAAGTTTAAAGGTACGATTGGAAGTATTCCTCCTCATTTATTAACTGAAGCAGATCGTGCTAAGCCTATGGAACTAAAAAATATGTTAGTTGATTTAGGTTTTACATCGAAAGATGAAGTATTAAATGCTGGGATTCAAACTGGAGATGCGGTTATCTTAGATGGTTCTTTTGAATTACTCAATCATGGGAAAAGATTATTGGGTAAAGCCTTCGACAATCGATATGGTTGTGCCATGGGATTAGAAGTATTAGAAGCACTTAAGGATGTTGAGTTAAATGTTCATTTAGCGGTTGGCGCAAGTGTACAAGAAGAAGTTGGGACACGTGGTGCGCAAACAATTGCGTATAAGGTTAAACCAGATGCGGCAATTATCTTTGATTGTTCGCCTGCCAATGATGCGAGTGGGGATAAAGAATCCTTTGGTCAATTAGGGGCTGGTCCACTTGTTCGGTTTATCGATGCGAATTTCTTACCTCATCGTGGTTTTATTAATCACTATGTCGATCTCTTAGAATCGAATCATTTACCTTATCAGTACTACCAATCTCTAGGTGGTACAGATGCTGGTGCTGTACATCGTCAATATGAAGGAATTATGACTTTAACAATGTGTCTATGTGCACGTAATATACATACTAATAGTTCGATCATTGATGCGGATGATTATTTGAATGCGAAAACTGCTGTATTGAAACTTTTAGAAACTTTAAATAGTGATACAATAGATGTGTTAAGGAAAGCTAATCAATAAATGCGAAAACTGTTTGTGATTTTAGGTATTTGTATCGTTTTATCTGGGTGTTCAATGAATACTTATTTTGATAATTCTTCCTATGATAAAGCGATCGAAAACGCATTAACTCAACCCATGAGTGAGTTTGCGACAATGAATCGTGACTTATTTAGTTATTACATTCCACCTTCTATTGGGCGTAAAAATGCGAGTTTAAACTCAGTTACTTTACAAAGTCATAATCAGACAATCTTAATGATATTGGATGTGATTAATATCTTAAATGAATCCTATTATAAAGATAATGGGGGAACACTCCGAAAATTATTAAAAGTTGAGAATGCGTTTTATACAACTTCTGGATTTTATGAGAATGATAAGAAAGCATTATCTGCCTATCTTGTGAGTTCAATGAAATTGTCGGATAGTACAGTTTTGTTAAGCTTACAGACAGAAAATTTTGTGTTTATGTCAATTCATCCATTATCTATATCACCTGATATTCTATACGATATGTTTAGAATTGCACGAAGCACTACGATTAATCGTGACTTAATTTTATCTACCTATTCTACTCGAGAAGTACTTGATTTTAAGACTCAAAGTTTAAATATGTTTACCCAAGCAGGACCTGAATCGGGTACTGTTCTGGATATGATTAAGGGTGAAGATGATATAACGTTTGAAGAAGAATACTATGAAGGATTTGATGAGAATGCGCCTGTTGATTCTTTTGAAGAAGGAATCATAGAGGAGTAAGGGGAGAAAGCTCATGTTAAAAAAACTTGCGTCCTTGTTGTTTGAAGAGGAAGAAGAAATTATTGAAGAGGAGTTGAGTGTTAAAGAAGAACCTATTAAAAAGGAAAAACCTTTAAACACGTCTTTAAGTTCTAAGACATTGGATGAATCGAATAAAAAGGATAAATCTTATATTTCTTCAATGAATCCGAAACCTATTGAAAAAGTATTAGAGGAACCTGTTTATGTAAAAGAAAGAATTGAAATTGAACATAAAGCAGTTGAAGAAATTATCAAACCTGTTAAGTCTGAATTTGGTATTGCGTTTGATGAACCAACTCCTGTTCGAGAAAAACCTAAAGTTGTAAAAGAGAAACCTATATATGAGTTTAAACCGGTGATTAGTCCAATGTTTGGGGTTTCTGAGTCTAAAAAGGCACAAGCTGTTCGACCTGCCAATAATCCTCCTCAATCAGTCAAAAAGAGCCGAATTAATACCGTTATCAGTCCTTTTTATGGTGATTTAGAGAGTAGAAAAGAAGGGAATTCACCTAAAATCATTCAATCGATTTCTAAACATGATCCGTTGATTGAAGATGTAAGTCGTGATCTTCCTAAATATAAAGCTGAGAATTATAGTTTAGATGATTTATTGAGTCCAATAAAACCTCAAGATGATGTTCCATTGGTTCATGAAACATTTAAGGATGAAGAAGATGAATTGTCTCATCAAATTTCATTGTTTGATGATTTGAAATAGAGGAGAAGACGATGATATTTTTTCTAGGAATTAAAGGCGCTGGAATGGCTGCTTTAGCATGCATGTTACATGAAATGGGAGAAGAAGTAGAAGGGTCTGATTTAGAGAAACATTTTTTTACTGAGGAAAAATTGAACCACTATCAAATAAAATGTCATCCATTTGGGACATTTCCAAAAGATGGTTCAACAGTAATTATTGGTAATGCGTTTAAAGAAGATCATGAAGATGTAAAAGTCATTCGAAATAATTCTACATATACGGTATATCGTTATCATGAGTATTTAGGGAAGTTACTTAAGAATTATCATGGGGTTGCGATTACAGGTTCACATGGTAAGACGACTACAACTAAGATGATGACTAGTTTGTTAAGTGTATATAAACCAACGGCTTACTTAATTGGGGATGGTAATGGTCATTTAGAGAAGGATTCCCATTATTGTGTTATTGAAGCGGATGAATATCGTCGTTTCTTTTTGTCGTATTTTCCTGAGTATGCAGTTATTACAAATGTTGATTATGATCATGTGGATTATTACAAAGATGAAAAGGATTATGCGTCTGCGTATGAACAGTTTGCGCATAATGTATCAAAGGCTTTATTTGTTTATGGGGATGATCCTGAAGTTCGTAAATTAGATTTAAAGGCTAAGGTTTATACCTATGGTTTAGAGAAGAACAATGATTTAGTTGCGAATGTATTAACTGAGAATGAACATGAAACTATTTTTGAAGTAACATTCCTGAATGAGTATCTTGGAACCATTCGTATACCGTTTTCTGGGCGTCATCTCTTGTGGAATGCGTTAGGGTGTATTGGAATTGGTTTATTAGAGAATATGCCTCTATCGCTCATTGAAGAAGGATTGGGACGTTTTGAGAATGCTTCACGTCGTTTCAAAGTAGAAGTAAATGGTCCAAATGTCTACATTGATGATTATGCTCATCATCCAACTGAAGTCAGTGTCACAATTGATGCGGCTCGTTTAAGATATCCAAATCATAGATTAGTCGCAATCTTTAAACCGCATCGAGTTTCACGATTATTCCATTTTGCGGATGCCTTTGCGAAAGCTTTGGATAAAGCAGATGATGTTTATCTATGTGGATTTAGTGCGATTGATGATCAAGAAGCTGGGTATGATATTACGATAGATTATCTAAAAGATCGCTCTCAAAAAGCGATTGTGATTGAAGAGAATGATAAGGGTGCACAAGTCTTAAATCAATTAGCACCGGCTGTTTATCTCTTTATGAGTTCTAAAGATATCTATGGATTAGCTAATTTATTGAAAGAATATCAAAAACATTGAAAATATTTTCATTCTTAACTATAATAAGGTTAAGAGGTGAAACTATGGACGCATTTTTCTTAGCATTACGAGAGATATCAGTATTAGTCTTACCTACTTTAGGTGCGCTTGTACTGATATTTTTATTGTTTCTATTGTATCGATTGTATTTAATGATGAAAAAAGTAGATTTACTAATGGATCGAGTCAATAAAACAATGGATATCGTAGATAAAGAATTGAATGACTTACAAGTTTCAATAGGTGTATTAACCAGTTTAGCAAACGGTATCATTACCGTTCAGAATTTTACTAAACATTCCGTCACAACGGTCGCATTATTCTTAGTCGAACACTTTGAATCCATTAAAACATGGTTATTGGGTTTATTTGATAAGAAAGAAGAAGTGAAGGTTCAAGAAGAACCTGAAGAAGAGCGAAACGCTTAGAAAGGCACAGATATGGAAGACATTAAGAAAACATTTGAAAAAGTGGTTGAGTCAGGTAAAGATTTAGCAGAAGATATCAAATTAAAAGAAAACTTTGAGAAAGCCAAAGATGTGACCTTAGATGCGGTCGATAAAGTTGTGACTAAATTTGAAGAGCTAAAAAATGATGAAGAATTAAAAGCAAAGATTAAAGAAAAAGCTGAAGATGTAATTGAATCAAGTAAGAAATTAATTGATGATATTAAAGAAAATGAAAATGTTCAAAAGGTTGTAGAAAGTGTTAAAGAAGGGGCTAAAACCGTCTCTGATAAAACTGTTGAATTCTTTGAAAAACCTGAAGTACAAGAAAAGATTGAAGATGTTAAAGATAAGACTTTAGATATTGCTGAAAAAGGTGTATCAAAGCTAAGAGAGTGGTTAAAACCAAACGAGAAGGATGAAGAAGAATGAAACGAGTTACGATCTACGATGTTGCGAAAGAGGCAAGAGTATCACTTGCGACGGTCTCAAGAGTTATTAATGGTTTAGAAATTGTTCGAGAAGATACGCGTTTACGTGTTAATGAAGCAATTGACAAATTGGGTTATAAACCGAATGCGATTGCGCAAGGATTAGCTTTACAGAAAACAACGACTATTGCGCTTGTTGTGCCTGAAGCGAGTTTTTCTTATACAGGTCAGATTATTAATGGATTGTTGGATGTGGCTAAGATCTATAAATACAATATCGTATTACATACGGTATCTGAAGGTATTGTAGAAATTGGTGAAATCATTGATACCATTATCAAATCAAGAGTAGATGGGGTTGTTATTTATAATGATAAACTCATGTATGATGAATTAAAGGCATTGACTCAATATCAATTCCCAATTGTGTTAATTGGGAATAAGATGTCTACCAATAATATTTGTTCAGTCTATGTCGATTTAGAAAAAGCAGTATATGAATTAGTCACTAAGTATATTGAGTTGGGCAAGAGCGATATCGCGATTGTTCAAGACCGTAAAAATAAGTATATGGTTGAGCAATTGATTAAAGGAGCTACACTTGCTTTCGAGCGTAAAGGCTTAATCTTTGAACAATTTATTGAGATTCCACCAGAATATCGTAGTTCTTACCAATATTTAAAAGAATACTTTAAGACGCGTCGACATGATTTAGTAATCGCACATCGTGATTCACAAGCATTAGCTGTATCCAATGCAGCATTTGAAAATAATATTAAAGTTCCAGATGAATTAGAAATCGTTTGTATTATTGATTCAAAGTATAATTCAATGGTTCGTCCACAACTCTCATCGTTTACAATTCCTTCCTATGATTTAGGTGCTGTATCCATGCGTGTTATGACAAAGATGTTAAAACAAGATGAATTTGATGATCGTGAAATAGAATTAAGTTATCTATTTACACCTCGTCAAACTACGAAGTAATTGTAATATTGATTAAGTAGTGTATAATAATTTTGCGACGATTTGGAAGAGTAAATTCGAGTTTGTTCAAGAGAGATAATGGCGCTGAGAATTATCACAAACAGAAATTGAATACACCAATGAGCTGCTTTATGAAAAGTAAAGCCGTTTCCCGCGTTAAGGGTTTGAGTGACGAAAGTCTACTAAGGTGGTACCGTGCTAAAGCACCCTTGGATGGGTGCTTTTCTATTATAAGGAGGAAATATGGAATTTTTCGATGAATTAAAATGGCGTGGATTAGTTAAAGATGTGACAGATGAGGAAGGATTTATTGAAAGACTCAAGAATCCACTTGTATTGTATTGTGGGTTTGATCCAACCGCAGATTCTTTGCATATTGGTGGATTACAACAACTACTACTTTTAAAGCGTTACCAGAAACAAGGGCATACACCTATCGCATTACTAGGTGGCGCAACGGGTATGATTGGAGATCCAAGACCAACAACTGAACGTAAATTATTGACGTTGGAAGAGATTGTTGAGAATGGAAAGAAGATTCGTGTTCAATTGGATAAATTTTTGTCCAGTGAAGGTCCTAATGCGCTAATTTCTCTTAATAACTTTGATTGGTTAAGTAAAATTGATTTACTTTCTTTCTTACGTGATTATGGAAAATTCTTTAATGTAAATTACATGATAAGTAAAGAGACGATTTCAAGTCGTTTAGATACGGGTATTTCATACACTGAATTTACATACACAATTCTACAAGCGATCGATTTCTTACATTTATACAAACACTATAATTGCGAACTTCAAATTGGTGGCAGTGATCAATGGGGAAATTTAACCAGTGGAACAGAACTCATTCGTAAATCAGTAGAAAATAGTAAAGTATTTGGAGTAACTTCACCACTTATTACGAATAGTGATGGGACTAAATTTGGTAAATCAGAAGGTAAAAACATCTGGTTGGATGCGGAAAAGACAAGTCCATACCATTTCTACCAGTACTGGATGAATGTATCAGATGCGGATGTGATTGATTTCTTGAAACGTTTATCATTCCTTACAAAGCCTGAAATTGAAGCACTCGAAGAAAAAGTTAAGACACAAGCACATCTAAGAGAAGCACAAATTGCACTTGCAACTGAACTTACTGAACTTGTTCATGGAGTAGAAGGCTTAGAAAGTGCTCAAAAAATCACATCAGTCTTCTTTAATGGAGCATGGGATTCTTTAAGTGAGTCTGAATTAAGTGTTGCGTTAAGTGATGCGCCTAGTTTAAACTTAGAAAGTAAAGGTTTATTGATTGATGCATTAGTTGAAGGTAAGATTTGTAGCAGTAAGCGTGAAGCACGTGAAATGATTACAGGTGGTTCAATTACAGTAAATGGCACTAAGGTGACATCTCTAGAGTTTGAGCTTAGTTCAACTGACGCATTCTTTAATAAATACACTGTGATTAAAAAAGGAAAGAAGACCTATTTTGTGGTCAAATTTGAGGGCTAAGAATGAATTGGGTTTTAATTGGCATTACGGCAGTATTAACCGTATTTATTATCGTTATTCGTTTCAGTGAAGTGATTAAGTATCGTAAGAATGTTCGTGATTTTAATGAAAAAAATAAAGATGTCGTTGTGTTATATCATGATAAAAAAAGTATATACCTATTCTTCGCATTAGCAGTTGTGGTATTTGTTGTGTCGATTTTTGTGGAAGGTGATTTACTAGAGAGAATTTCAATGTCCGTTGTATTCTCTGTCCTTGTTTTGTCTGAAGCAGCGAATGCGTGGATGGGTAGTAAGCTCTATAGTAGTGATAAAGAGTTCTTATATGGACAAGCATATGATCGCTATCGTTCAATTAAAACGTATAAAGCAAAGGGTAAACGTAATACATTTATCGTAACACTCAAGAATGAAGAATATTTAGTTCCTAATCATATCGCAGAGTTAATTCAACAAAAAGTCAAAGAAATCAAGAATTCTAAGAAATAGTTTATCTGTTATAATGAATACGAGGTTTTTCTATGCGTAAATATGTTATTAGCATACTAATAAGTCTATTACTTGTAGGATGTGGTCAATCAGAAACCATTCTAAAAGAAAAATATGAAACCTATAAACTCCATTATCAGAGTATTTTAAATGCGACTCAGTTTAAACAAAAATCAAATAATTATAATATTACATCTTCATTAACAAAACTTAATGATGGAACTTATCGTTATGATGTATTTGTGGATGAACCTAAAATAGCGATGTATGATGTCGAGATTTTAGTGATTGTGGATGATGGTTTACTTTTGATATCGGATGAAATGATGCCGAGCATAGGGATTTATGAAGATTCAGAGTATCATTTAATTCCATATCAAGTGGATGCGGAATTAGGATACCAAAAGGGATTTAACTTAAATGGTGTTGTGAATCAGAATAAAGTTAACCTAAAGGTATTAGTTATGTGGAAAGATTATTTTAAAATTAAAACAGAACGTGAATATTTCAATTTTATAATTGATTTAAATACACCAGTTGAGGCTACAGAATGAATGAACGTCATAAACATTCTTTAATATTAGGCGGACTAACCAGCAGTGCTGGTGTTTTTATTTCAAAAGCAATCGGTATTTTGTATGTTTCTCCGTTCACAATGTTGGCAACTGATGCCAATCTTTCGTATTACGCACGTGCCTATAATGTGTATGAGATTGTCTTAAATATTTCTATCGCAGGTTTGCCATTTGCGATTGCGACAATGGTCGCGAAATATACCTTAAAAGGTCAATTTAAAACAGTCCTTTTAGTGCGTAAACTTTCAACGGCCATTTTAGCCTTAATGGGCTTTGTGGCGATGATCTTCTTACTTCTAGCAGCTCA
>JAJZTY010000169.1 GCA_021847325.1 Bacillota bacterium | reverse complement strand
AAAGATCTTGAAACGTTGTAAATCAGAATCATTAATATTGGAATAATGTAAGAGTGTATTAAACTGGTTTTCAATCAATGCAGGTAAATTTTCTTTATAAATATCATCTAAACGACCTTGGTTAAATACCGCTTGATATTCTTCATCCAATCGGTTTTTTAGTTTATTTAAGAAATGTACAATTTCTTCTTCCGCAATGGGTTTAGATAAGTAACTGACCACATCCAACTCAATCGCTTCTTTAGCGTACGCAAATTCATCATAACCAGAGATAAACGCGATTTTGGTTTTTGGATGTTCCGTACGGATAATATTAGCCAACTGAATTCCATCAACGAATGGCATACGAATATCCGTAATCACCACATCGGGTTTAAGTCGTTCAATTAAATCAATCGCGTCATAACCATTGGAAGCTTGTCCAATAATTTCGAATCCCATATCGGTAGGGATTTTAGATATAATACGTTTTCTGACTTCTTCTTCGTCATCCACGAGCACAATAGTATAATCTTTTTTCATTTGTTCTTCCATTTCATTCAACACTTCTAAGCGCTATCATTCTTATTATAAGCGATGTTAAAAGTTTAGCGTATAAAACCATGAAGATTGTTAATTATTCTATCTTTTTTATGTTTTTTTACAAATTTTGTTTAGAATGATAATGATATACTTTAATCGGAGAACACTATGATAACGATTACATCTTATAACGATAACGAGAATATTAAGCTTTTTACATTAGAGAATGATGAATTAAAGGTTGTTATTTCACAATATGGGGCGATGATAAAGTCACTTTTTGTGAAATCACTTCAAAGAGAAACAGTATGTGGATTGAACAATTTTAAGGATGATACAGATCAAACCTTCTATTTAGGTTCCATTATTGGACGGGTTGGAAATCGTATTGCGTATGGTAAGTTTGAATTGAATAATAAGGAATATACATTACCGATTAATAACGGTGAACATCATTTACATGGTGGAATTAAGGGTTTTGATAAACAGGTATTTGATTATGAGATTAAGGATCATCAATTATTACTAACTTATACTTCAAAAGATGGTGAAGAAGGATATCCTGGTACATGTACCTTAACACTCATGTATCACTTAGAAGAATCATCGCTTGTGATTGAGACATCTGGCACAAGTGATCAAGATACACTATTCGATCCAACACAACATACCTATTTCAATCTAAATGAAGATAAGTCACCGATTGGTAATCATCAACTTCATTTAAACAGTGAATACATGTATTGTATTGATGAGAGTGGAGTAACATACAATAAGGTACTTAATACAAACGACACACTATATGATTTCTCAAACAATAAACTAATATCTGAGTGTCTAAATGGAACACATATTCAATTAGAACGTAATCGTGGATTAGATAATTACTTTATTAAGATAGATAAAACAAATCCATTTATAGCGGAACTTAGCGTTCATGATCTAAGTTTAAGTATTTATACCACTCATCCTGGTGCACATGTTTATTCAGGTAATTATTTGGAAGATCTTAAGAATGGATCACATTATCCCTTCTTAATTCAAAATGGGGGTATCTGTTTTGAGACCCAACATGTCCCGAATAGTATTAACTTTGACTTATCACAAGCACCCATCTTAAAGGCAAATCATACCGTCACATCACGTACGGTTTATCACATTAAAAAAGGAGAAACACATGGAAATCACAACATTTAAAGAATGGGTTTGGACGGAATCATTTGAATCAAAATTGGAACACTTATATGGTCCTGAACAAATCGAGAAACAACGTATACGTTATTTACACCTTCTAAGCCGCTTCCAAGAAGTCTTTCCTGAATCCAATGAATTTGATGTATTTAGTTCATCGGGTCGTATTGAAGTAGGTGGTAATCACACCGATCATCAATTAGGTCGTGTACTTGCGATGGCAGTTGATTTAGATACTGTCGCATTTGTACGCAAGAATAATGATAATATTATTCGTTTAGTTTCTAAGGACTATGAAATTGCGCCGATTGAACTCACTGATTTAACTGTTCATGAAGATGAATATTATACAACAATGGGAATTATTCGTGGATTAGCACATTATTTCCATGAAATTCATGGGACAGTTGGTGGATTTGATGCCTATGTAGAAAGTAATGTCTTCTCTGGATCAGGCTTATCCTCTTCCGCATCTGTTGAAGTACTTATCGCTAAGATCTTAGATGAATATTATGGTTCAAATAAGATGACAGTCAGTGATTATGCGATTATCTCTCAAAAAGCTGAGAATAATTATTTCAATAAACCATGTGGATTAATGGATCAAATGGTTATCGCACATGGTGGATTCTGTGCCATTGATTTCTTTGATAAAGATCGTCCAGTTGTGAATAAAGTAGATGCGCATGGCATGTTTGATACGATGGATATTTGTTTGGTTCAAAGTGGTGGATCGCATGCGGATTTATCGGAAGATTATGCGGAAATCTTTAGAGATTGTAAGGCATTATCTCAATACTTTAATCAATCCTATTTATCTCGTGTTAAGTTTGATGAGTTCTATCATGCAC
>JAJZTY010000168.1 GCA_021847325.1 Bacillota bacterium | reverse complement strand
TTTAAAATCCGAATTTAACCAATTCTTATCTAATTCGAACTTTTGACTAATATTCTTTATAGACTGTTCTAAGAATCCCCAACTTAATATCGCATCGACATCATTTGTACTATCTCTAAATCCATAATTAATAAGTACAGAAGCTCCTCCAACAACAATAATTTCAATTGGGACTTTATTTCTTTTTGTTAGTTTTGCATAATCTTTAGCTAATTCATTTAGATAATAATCTAAATTCTCAATAGTAAATGGTTTTCTAAACAATATTATCAATTTCACTCTCTACGATATTAAATCGCTTAAACTCTTCTATTGAACTTTCATATGATTCATTAAGAATATTTGAATCAGGATTTATTTGACTCATTACTACAATACTTGCAGGATACAATCGATCATTTAGTTTATACTCCCTTAAATTGTTATACGCATTATTTATTGGTTTATCATAGATTCTTGATAAATAATCTATCATCGCAAGTAAATATAATGCTTCAGGATAAAAAGATAAATTGATATATTGATTGATTAATTGATTTATATGAACATAATCAATAAAGTATACTGGATTATCTTTAACTATATGCTTTACATTACTCTTAAAAGTCTCGAAATCTGTTCTAACACTAACATCAACTTGTTTCTCATCACTGATAAGAGATTCTATTGAAACACCAAGAACCTTGGATATCTTATATACAGTCATAACTGAACAACTTTTAATGTCAGTCTCATGATTAAAAATGTCATTAATCGTTGAATATGGAATATTCGTTAACTTAGATAAACGATATTTAGTCAGATTGTTCTCAGCTAATAAACGATTAAGGTTCATAAATAATCTCCATAATTCAAATATAACGGTTTACCGTGATAATGTCAAAGATGAGTATTAACTTTAAAGGAAGCCTAAGCTTCCTTTAGTGTTTATGAATGTTCACTCTTAATGTCTTTTGAATGGTAGAACGAATAAATCTCATTCTTATTTATTCCAGTATCCTTTGCGACCTGTTTAATCGCTTGAGAAGCACTGATACCACCTTCAATATACACTTGTATACGTTGATGAATTTCTGTTAAATCAATCACTTTTTCTCGATCTGAGATATTTCCTTCTACAATAAGGACTAACTCACCTTTTAAATCTTCACTATTCTCAAGTATTTCACTTAACGTTCCACGCATGAATTCTTCATACATCTTCGTAATTTCACGTGCTAAACACGCTTTACGATCACCCATCACAGGAATCATCTTTTGAATGGTTTTCTGTATGCGATGAGGTGCTTCATAAAAGACTAAAGTGTATGGATAAGCTTTTAATTGATTGAGTTCTTGGTTACACTCTTTATCCTGTAATGGTAAGAAACCATAAAACAAGAAAGGTTGAGGAGATAAACCAGATGCGACTAGCGCATTTAATACTGCACTACTGCCTGAAATCGGAATCACATTAAATCCCGCATCAATGACAGACTGTACTAGATAAGATCCTGGATCACTAATGAGTGGATAACCTGCATCACTGACCAACGCAACATCCTGACCACTCTGAAGTAATTTAATAATACCTGTTGCACTATCTTGTTCATTGTGTGAATGATGGGCTATCAGTTTCGTCTTAATATCAAAGTGTTGAAGTAAACGTACAGTATTACGAGTATCTTCAGCCGCAATCACATTCACATCTTTCAATACCTCAATAGCACGAGGGGTCATCTCATCGAGATTACCAATCGGAGTTGCGACTAAATAAAGACTACAGATTTCATTCTGAAAACTCTTTTGTCTCTTCATGGCTTGCTTTTTCCTTCTTACGATATTCTTTGAATGCTTCCTCAAATGGTAAGAAATGAGCTTCTTCACGATTCTCAAGTTTAGCCTGTTGAGTTATTACATTCATACTGGTTACACGATAACGTTTACCATCATGATCAATTTGTTCATTCATCTTAGGACATCCTTTACGCATTTCTTTGTAGTTCTCGTCCTCGTATTTTAAACAACACATGAGCTTACCACATTGTCCAGATAATTTAGAAATGTTTAGAGCTAAGAGTTGATTCTTTGCCATATTAATAGATACCACATCAAAATTATTCAAGAACTTTGAACAACACGTTTCAAGACCACATGGTCCAATTCCACCAATCATCTTCGCCTTATCTCTAGGACCTATTTGTTTAAGTTCAATACGACACTTTAATTGACTGGCTAAATCTTTTAAGAGTTCTCTAAAATCAACTCTTTCATCTGCGACATACACAAAGATAATCTTAGAACGATCTAAAGTATATTCAGCACTAATTAAATTCATATCTAAGTTTAACTTTTGAATGAGTTCATTACACACTCTCAAGGCATCCTTAGATTCTTCTTTATTTTTTTGATAATTCGCAAGATCTTTCTCACTTGCTTTACGTAAAATAGGTTTTAATTCCGTCGTTAGATTTAACTCTTCTTTTAAACGAGCTTCACTAATAACTTGTCCTAATTCTAAACCACGTGCTGTTTCAACTACGACATATTCTTCATAGGTATAGATTGGCTCATCACTGCCAAAACTATACGCTTTCTGA
>JAJZTY010000167.1 GCA_021847325.1 Bacillota bacterium | reverse complement strand
AACACCCTCAAGAGGATACACTGTATAATCGAAATAATTAGGAATCTGTACCCCATTTCTTGGAAACATCTTAATCGTATAGGCACAAGCATACAACGCCTCTATTTTATGCGCAAACGCCTGCGAATTAGGATTCCCTTCACCCTTCAGCGCAATATATTTCATCATAGGCACATCGATCAAACTTGGTTTATTCTTAGGTTGATATAAATCCTTTTCATGTTTCTTGTATTCATGTTTCATAGCGCATTAAACTCATCTTTCGTCATAGAATAACACACACTATCCAAAACAGTTTGATCAAATCGCACTGTACTCTGACGTATAACACCTTCATATTTAAAACCTAATTTCTTAATCACAGACTCTGATTGTGTATTAAATGGAAAGTGATAAACAGATATGAGTTCCAATCCTAAGTCATTAAACCCATGATCTAATACCGCTCTACATGCCTCAACCATAATACCCTTCCCCCAATATACTTCACTTAAAACATACCCTAACATCAATGCCTTAGGATTATTTCTTCTTGAATCTTTGTGTAATCCAATCGATCCAATCACTTTATTTAATGGTTTATACTCAATTGCCCAAACTTCATTCTCTTCGAGAAATAAATTAAGAATCTTCTGACTCTCATCTTTATTATCATGCGGTTTCCAACCCGCCATTGGACCAACTTTTTCACTTCTTGCATACTCAAAGAAATCATCACAATCACTTTGTTTAAAATCCCTTAATACTAATCGACTTGTCTCAATGGTTTTCATAATTATCCCCTTATTAACCAATAGATTAATCCCAACCAAAACAAAACAATCACAATAATAAACCAATTCATCTTCGGTAGTTTATCCCACATTCCCTCAGATTCAATCAAAGCTTGTGCCATGATATCTTTTGGAATCAACTTAACTGTAATAATAATCATCAATGGTAAAAGTATTAAGTCATCTAAATACCCAATCACTGGTATAAAATCAGGAATTAAATCAATCGGTGATAAAGCATAACCTAATGTTAATAAGGCAAATCCCTTCGCAATCCAAGGTGTTTCTTTCTTCCTCATTGCGATAAATAATACTGGAACCATTTGCTTAATTGTCTTAGCGTTTTCTTTTAAATTGAACATAGAAATATTGTATCATTCTAAGCAAATCTATGCCCCTTTTTTATCTGTTAGTAAAGGTTTAATTTTCTTATAAATTTCTCCAGCTTTTTTACTTTCATAAGCTTTAACTAATGCATTATTTATGCCTTGTTTAGTTTTATACTTCTCAATTAAAACAAAAATATCATTCACAAGATCATTGTAATTTGTATCAGAAAGAGCACTTTTAATACTTTGTTTTAACTTATTCTTTTCTTCTTGTTCATTCTTAAGTGATAAATCAGAAACCAAAGAAATCTGACAATTAAGGTTCTTATATTTCTGCCAAAAATTAGTTAATATTTCATACCCTTTATCCTTAGACACAATGTAATACTTCTCATTAGGATTACTTGAAATTAAATAACCTAAATAAGAAGATAATTGAAAATCAAGCGCATTTTTTGAACCATTTTCTACTTTGTAATACTCAATCTTAGACTTAGATTCACTTAATCTACGATGTAAACCAAAGGTAAGTGTTTCCGCCCCTTTTGTATAGAAAATCTTTATATAATCATTCTCTGTACAATTTGATAATCCATTAAACCCCTCCACATTCACATTCTCATAATCAATAAGAAAAATAGACATAAATAATCCCCCTATTATAGTTACATCGTACTCCTCATAGAAAAGATACACAATAAAAAAGTATCTATAGATACTTAGTTTAATACAATTGAATTTAATTCCTTAAGAAAATATGTTTTGTCTTCCAATTCTTTAATCGTATCAGCTTCAACTAAAGCTAAATTATAATTTGTTTTATAATCCTCTAATTGATCCAATAAATAATAACTTCGAGCAATTGCCTCATACGCAAACGCACGATCAAAATCATGGATATTCGCACTAATACAATAATTTAATGACATATTCGCATGAAATAGAGCACGTTCAGGACAATTTACTATTGAATATACACGAGAAATTTGCCACTCACCACGAGCAAACTCCAACTCTGTCCCAATCTCACCCCAATGATAACAAGACGCATGTGCCATATGAATCATTCTAAGATTATCCTCTAAACTTCGATTTTTCTTCTCAATCAAATCCCAAGTAGAATTAAACGTATGAATGGCTTGTTTTTTATGCCATTCTTGCTTGGTTGAATCTTTCTCTGACATATTAATATCCTCTTTCCAGATTTATTAAATCATAAAATATGACAATCTGATGATACATAATTGATAAAATGGTGGAGATAATCGGACTCGAACCGACGACCCCATGATTGCGAACCAAGTGCTCTACCAACTGAGCTATATCCCCATTAAACTAATTATAGTTTAATCCATCAATAAATAAAATAAGATCAGGCATAGAATTAATCGGTATAATATTCGATTCTTTATAAAGCAACTCTTTAGATTGGAATCCCCACGCAACAGGACAAATAGGAATTCCAAACTTCTGTGCAGTCTCAA
>JAJZTY010000166.1 GCA_021847325.1 Bacillota bacterium | reverse complement strand
AGAATACGATTAATCGTGCTTGGATGGAAAAGGGAGTTACTTTCATTAATCCTGAACAATCTTATGTATCGTTGAATACGGTTCTTGAAGAAGATGTGACGATTTATCCAAATGTCTATATTGAAAAGAAATCACATATTAAACGAGGTACGACGTTATTACCTAATACTTTTATTGTGAATAGTGTGATTGGGGAAGATTGTAAGATTGATGCGTCTCGTATTACGGATTCTGAAATAAAGAATAAGGTGAATGTAGGACCTTATGCGCATTTACGTGAACATTGTGTTGTGGATGATAATAATCGTATTGGGAACTTTGTGGAAATGAAGAATACTCAAATCGGATTTGATAGTCGTTGTGCACATCTAACGTATTTGGGTGATACTGTTGTTGGTAAGAAGGTTAACTTTGGTTGTGGTGTTGTGACAGTTAACTATGATGGTAAGTCTAAGTTTAAGACGAAGATTGGGGATTATGCGTTTATTGGCAGTAATGTCAATTTAATTGCGCCAATTGAAGTTGGAGAGAATTCTGTTGTGGCGGCTGGTTCAACGATTACACGAAATGTCGATGATACGGATATGGCGATTGCTCGTGCACATCAGGTTAATAAACCGGGGTATGGTTTGCGTTATAAGGAGAAGAAATGAGGGGTCCAGGAAACATGAAGGATATCATAGTTTTTGCGCTTACATCAAGCGTCGCATTAGCAGATGAGATCTGTACACATTTAGGGGTTAAAAGAGGAGAGATTTCTGTAAGGCATTTTGCGGATGGTGAAATCATTGTAGAGCCTCTTGAGTCTGTACGTGGTAAGCATGTTTTCATTGTTCAATCGACATGTAATCCAGTGTCTGAAACATTGATGGAAGTCTTAGTTGCGTTAGATGCGTGTAAGCGTGCTTCTGCCGATAAGATTACGGTAGTTATGCCTTATTATGGCTATGCTAGACAAGATCGTAAGGCGAGAGCTAGACAACCAATTACAGCTAAGTTAGTAGCGGATTTAATTCAAGTTGCGGGTGCGGATCGTGTTATTACCTTAGATTTACATGCGCCTCAAATTCAAGGTTTCTTCAATATTCCGATTGATGATTTAACGGCAGTTTCGATGTTAGGCCAATACTTCAGAACGAAGAAGTTTAAAGAAGAAGTTGTAGTTGTATCACCAGATCATGGTGGTGCGACTCGTGCTCGTAATTTAGCGGACACCTTACCTGGAAGTACCATTGCGATTATTGATAAACGTCGTACGAAACCAAATGTGGCAGAAGCGATGAATCTTATCGGGGATGTGAATGGCAAGATTGCGATTATCGTAGATGATATTGTGGATACGGGTGGTTCTTTAATGGGTGGTGTTGATATGTTGTATGCGAATGGGGCGACTGAAGTATATTGCGCTTGTTCACATGGTATTCTTTCTGGGAATGCGGTACAACGTATTCATGATTCCAAGATTAAAGAGCTTGTGGTCACAAACTCGATTCCTCTTAATGATGAAAAGCGTAAAGAACCTAAACTCAAACAAATCTCTATTGGTTATATGTTAGCGAAGACCATTCAAGCGGTTCAACTCCATACACCTGTTAGTGAAATGTATGATATGTTTAATGATAAGAATAAGGATAATTAATTGATTAAGATATAAGCTCCGAAAGGAGCTTTTTGATTGGTGTGTGCAACCAAAAACAGTTGCATATTAAAAAAGCAACCAAAAAAGGTTGCAAAATAGAAATGCAACCAAAAAAGGTTGCATAAATATTCTCGAATGTTATACTAAAAACAGAGGTGGTTTAAATGAAGTACTCAGTTTTAATGATTGATATTGTTAATTCAAAAAAACTATCAAATGTTGATAGAGAAGATATCCAAATATTTATCAAGAAGAGTTTAAATGTTTTAAATGAAATATTTAAACCAAGTTTAGTATTTGATGTCGTATTCAGTGCAGGAGATGAAGTTCAAGGTTTG
The DNA here is from genome assembly GCA_021847325.1 of Bacillota bacterium. GTDB lineage: Bacteria > Bacillota_I > Bacilli_A > Erysipelotrichales > Erysipelotrichaceae > UBA2212. The sequence continues at coordinate 619 of JAJZTY010000166.1, read as the reverse complement.
TTTAAAAATCCTGTGGCACCGTTCCTATATTTTCGATTATTGAGAATGATAATAGATCCAGTAAAAATAAGATGTGGTATTGGGATTGGAGATTGGGAGGTAAAAATTAAAGATGGAATGTCTACCGAACAAGATGGAAGTGCATATCACTTGGCAAGAGAAGCTATAGAAGTGGCTCATAAAAAGAGTGAAATTAATATTATATTTAAATCGAATACTAAGAATGATTATTATATAAATTCATTAATATCAGCAACCTATGAATTTGCACAAAAACAAACAAATCAACAAAGATTAGTTTCTCTATTAATTGAACTATTTTCACCGTTATACTTAGAAAGAGATATGAGTTTAGATGATTTTGGTAAATTTATATTCCTACTTAAGAATAGAGATTCAATAGACTATTTTAAACTAAACTCATTTACTCTAGACTCAAGCAAGTTTGAAAATATTAGTGAAGAGTACAATCCGATTGATATTCTGGAGAAGTTAAATAATTCTGAAAGTATTTATGATAAACCTACAATGATTAAAGGTATATCATTTAAGGTATCTGATATATTAGAAACTTCAAGACAGAATATAGAGAAAAGTATTAAAAGCTCAAATGTTGAGA
>JAJZTY010000165.1 GCA_021847325.1 Bacillota bacterium | reverse complement strand
ATGTACGATATCAATCATATGGAAGACTGGTGAACTTATTAACATTGTATGTCATCTCTATTTCTAGTATTATTAGCTTAGATAATCATTCGGGGGAATGTATGGGGCAAACTTTTAATCATTTAAATATTAGAACTCAATTAATTGAGTTTTTATTATGGGGGAATCATGACTAAATCAAAGGAAATAAGGGAAATAATAAGATCGTTTGATAAAGAGGAAAAGCATTTTGTACAATATGTAGATTCAATTCTTAGAAGATATGATCTACTAAGGGATGAGTATTTTGATGCGAAATGGATAATCTTAAAAGATATAAATGATAAATTATCAATAAATAAAAATGTTTGGGATATTTATGATGATCCAAAATTGTTTTGTGAATCTGTTGTTTCAAAATTTCAACGAACAAATATTGGAATTAAAGGAAGAGTCATTAGGTATACTTTACCTACTTACTTTCTAATGACATTGGTTTTGTTTCTAATGATCTCACCTAATGGTATATACCAACTTTTTAATCAATCAAATCCTGGCATATTGATTAGCGTTGGAATGATATTTTATATAATTATCTTAGGTTTATATTTTTTCTTGCCAATTATCTATGAGGATAAGAAATTCTTTGAGAAAAATCAAAAAATGAACATTCTATCGTGGTTAATTATAGTGATATATTTCGTGTTAATTCTTTACTTACAAAGTTTAAATTTAAAGGAATTTATACCTCTTTATGTTCATCCATTAATTATTCTTATTTGTATAAGCTTGTTATGTGTATACCTATTTATGAATCGTAAAAAACTATTTATTTAGATAGGAGATCAAAATGTCAGAGCTAAAGATAATTAAAAGTGAGAATAAAGAATTACGAAAGAAATTAAATAAAGATGATCGGAATTTCATGATGGAAGTTGGTTATTACCTTGATCGATATCAATTAAGTTCATTTGAATATAGTGATATCATGAATCAAATATTAAGAGATGTAATTAGTAAAAGCGATAAGGATAAGATTCTATGGGATACGATTGAGAATCCTGCTGAATACTGTGATCAATTTCTTATTGGTAAAGTGAAGAAATCTAAATCGTTTAAAGAAGAAATTATATTAATGTTAATTCTATTTACAACATTGACAAGTCTTTATGTTTTAATGATGAATTTTACCACAAGTATACCTGAAGTATATGTTAAAGAAGGAACATTCGTCTTAACGATTGGAATGTCTATTAAAGTACTATCTATTCAATTATTTTCTTTAGTTCCAATTATTATTATTCGAAATAAACCATTCGATCAAAATCGATATAAAGTTAGTTTTCTATCTGTTCAGGTTTTATCATTATTCTTTGCGTTATTATTGGGTAGTATTATGGAATATTCTTTTGTAGTAAATGTGGATAAATACTTAATTTATGGAATTGTGTTAATTGGGATGACAATCCTATCAATTAAACGGAAATTAATTTAATAACTATACGAGTTTATCAAGGGGACATAATGGAGATCAAAAAAGAGAATAAAGAATTGTATAAAGCCTTGCAGGGTGAAAATAAGAAGTTAATGAGAGATATTGAGTTTTACTTAAGTCAGTTTTATATCAAGAGTACTGAATATCATTTGATTAAAAATAAAGTACTTAAGGATTTTCATGTTAGATTAAATGACTCAAAAAGCATTTGGGATACTATTGGAGATCCACAAGTGTATTGTGATTCATATTTAAATGGATATAAGAAGAAAGATTTATCTCTTTATAGAGTGTTTATTAATGAATTACCTTTGATAACTTTTATGTTTTTTACGATGATGATATCTTATGGTTTTTATCCTAAGTTCACGTTAAACCCGTTTGATTCTTCGATGATAGAAATAAGAGGAATTGAACTTCTTGGGGCACTAATGATATCTTTAGTACCATTTTTTACTTATTTTGACAATCAAAGAAGTATGTTTGTTCGAAGTACAGTAAGAACAAGTAAGGATTTATTTATTTTTCTAAGTGGGATCTTTGCGTATATCTTAGTTGGTAAAGCTTTGAATGAAATGATTATATTGGTTTTACCTAAAAGTATATTTATGATAGGTTTGGGATTAAGTTTTATTTGGATGTTAGTTAGAAGGTTTGGGAATTATAATCGAGCGTAAAAAAACAATCCGTTATGGATTGTTTTAGCGTCTATGACGACTGTAACCGTTGGAATGATTTCCTGAGTTACTTGTTTTAGGTTTTGGAGCACGACCAGTTAGTTCAAATGCTTTAACTTTAAAGCCTTTGATGGTGTTTTGGTTTAATGCTTCAATGATTTCACGTACGAATTCTTGTGGAACTTCGACATGTGAGAAACGATCTTGGATACGGATTTTACCGATATCCTTACCACTGATACCAGATGCTTCTGCGATAGCAGATACTAAGTGAGCAGCGGCGATGCCTTGTCTTGAACCGACATCAAGTTCGATGTGAGTTGTATTGACTTTAGTAGCACGACGTTGTTTTTCAATTGGACGTTGAGCTTCTTGGAAGATATCATCGCCAATGACTTTGTATAATAATGCTTCTGATAATTCGATTGGGGATAGTCCTTCATCGACTAGTTTTTCTACAAGTGCTTT